>JAITQJ010000025.1 GCA_031288955.1 Planctomycetaceae bacterium
ACGGCAGTGCCGGGTATGTTGAACCGCTCGTACCAAAAACCGATGAGGCGAAGCCGGCAGAAAAACCGGCACCTGTTCCCGCTGTGGAACCTGCGAAACCAGCCCAACCCGCTCCGGCACCGGTTCAACCCGCCGCACCAGCACCTGTTCCGAAAACTTCTGCTGTTCCGTCTGTCATTAGCGGCAAGTTTGCAGCCGATGCTGTACCGTTGCCGCCCGTTGCTGATTTGACTGCCCAGATTGGCGAATATGCTGAAAAAATCGGCAAAAATCTCGAAGAACTCGACGGCAGTACCAAGTACAAAGACGATGCCGAACAAATTGTACGCGATGCCAACGGGCTGATTCTCGTAACCAAAGCCGCCGGACTCGCCGCAGATGATTCAAAATACAAGAAGTCCGCCCCGCAGATTATTGCTGCTGCTAAAAAACTTGAAGCGGCGGACAATCTTGATGCCGGTCAAAAAGCGTTCGCCGCTTTGAAAGATGCTCTCGCCGGTAAAGGCGATGCAGGAACGGACACGTTGTCTTGGGACACGAAAACCGCCGCATTGAAACCGGTAATGAAAGCCGTCCCGAACCTCAATTCGGCTATCAAGCGGACAAGCGATAAGGAAACGAAATTGAAAAAAACGTTGGAAAAAAAACCGGCACAACTTTTCGGCGGACTCGCAGCATTGGCAGCGATTGCCCAAGGCAGCATTGCTAATGTGAAAGATACTGCCAAGCCGGATGCGGAGGCGGAGTGGAAAAAAGAGTGTGAGCAGTTGCGTGATACGGCATTGAAAGCGAATGTAGCGGCGCACGCATTTGCCGAAGGCAAAGCCGATTATGCGGCGTTCTCGAAAGCAATGGAGAGTGTTAACAATTCCTGCCACGACTGCCACAAGATATTTTCGCCGGAAAACGCCGAAAAAACGGAATAGGGGAAAAAACAGGGTTGCAAATACTGTGGTTTTTATTTTGTTCAGAGCCGCCGTCGTAAGATAGCGAGAAAAACCGCTAACTTGCGTTAGCGGCTCTGATGACCGCTTCTCTTGACTCGCACGCAAAAAACGTTACTTCACGTTTTTATTCCGGAATAATACCCGATAGTACCGCTGCGCTGACTTCTTTGAGAAGAAACTTTTTCAGATGCGATGTTTCGCCGCTTATCAGTTCAACCTGCGAATTTTTCAGTTTCAGCGATTTGACAAGCACCTTGCGGACGGCAGCGTTCGCTTTGCCTTTTTCGGCAATTTGTGTTACATAAACTTTTAACGCTCCGTCCTGGATGCCGCTGACCTCGTTGCGTTTCGCCCCCGGAAATGCTTTGACCTGAATAACAATGCCGCCGTCAACAGACGTAACCGGCAAGACAGATTCACCGCTTTTCATTGCCGTTTAACGTGTTAATAATGTCCCGCTGCAACGCCCCGTTTGCCGAGGCACACACCGGCGACGGGTCGCTAAAATCAAACGGTGAACCGTCCGGCTTGCTGGCAGCGCCGCCTGCTTCAGTAACTAAAAGTATGCCCGCCGCAATGTCCCAGGGATGGCACGTAAAAGCCCAGGTCGAATCGAAACGTCCCGACGCAACGTATGCCAGGTTTAATGCCGTCGCCCCTGTCCGCCGAAGTGCCTGACACACCGGCAGCACTTTCAAAAATGCCTGTAAATCCGGCGATTGCGAATCCGTCTGCGACGAAAAACTGACCGATGCCAACGCTTCCCGTGCCGTTGTGCGCGAACTCGTCTGAATCCGCTGCCCGTTCAAAAATGCGCCGCCGCCTTTCACCGCCGAAAATAATTCGTCCGTCATCGGATTGTAAAACACGCCGCATAAAATATCCGTCCCTTTCGTCAAAGCGATAGACGGTCCGAACATCGGACAAGTATGCACGAAGTTCGTTGTTCCGTCGAGCGGGTCAACAATCCAGCAATACTCGTCGGCAATACTTGCAGTACCTTGCTGACTTAACGCTGTAAGACTTCCTTCTTCGCCGATAAAACGGTGATTAGGAAATGCGGTCAGAACAATTTTTTCGATAACCGTTTGTGAAGCGGTGTCGGCTTCGGTTACTAAATCGTTCGGATTACTTTTGCAGCGAACGCTGACGGAGCCGAGTTTTTCACGCTGGATTTGCCCCGCCGCACGGGCGGCTTCGATGCAGACAGACAAATAGTCAGTAATTGACAATGAATCAGGAATAATGAATAATAACAGACAGCGTTCATTGTAAGATGTTTATAACCGGATGTCAATTATTCATCGCCGATAGTTCATTAGAATATGAAATGTACATTATATTTACAGGATGCCGCCGATGCGGTTGTTTCGTCGGAAATCGGCTTTTTTACGAAACAGCCTGACAGCGTTGATATTGACGAACAAAACGTTGTTTACGAAGACGGACATTATACCGGAACGATGAATATCGAAGACCTGCCGGATGACGCAGATATTGAATCGATTGACATTTTTCTTAACGGCGAAATTCCTCTCGGCAGGGCTTATCACGGCAAAAACGGTTATGTTGTCCGCTTTGAAGATGAACGCGGCAACGAAACAACGCAGCCGTTTCAGTTATTGTATGATTTGCTCGTGCTGTCAATCCGTATCACATACACAAACCAAAGCAGCGAGGTGTTGTACAGCCGGTATTTGGCGAGTATCAGCAAACAGCCCGAAGATACGCAGAATGCAGCGGATATGCTTAAGTCGCTTCTGCATTTCCAGGACGAAAAAATCGGCGACTGGATGTTCGGCAGCCGCGGTATGCAACTCGTTCCCAGCAGCCGTCCGGGCAGCGATAACCGGCGCGAACTTCAGCAGCCGCATACCGTTCAGTCGCCGCAAGCGTACATTCATCTGCTCGAATCTATCGTCATTTGTTATCAGGCGAATCTGCAATACTTTAATACTCTGGCACGGCACAGCATTAAAAAGAAAAATGTCGTTCAGCATTACGAGAAAGCCCGCGATGTGTCGATTGCCGGTTTTCAATGGCTGATGCAGAATGCCGACCAAATGCTGCCGGTAACTTCACGCACCGGCTTATATCATCACGGCGAATACTATATTCCGAATAAGATTTTAGCGCAAGAACCGGTCAGCAACCGGGACGTGTACGAAAATCAGGTCATATTGAGTTTCCTGATGCTCGTGTTAAAAAATGCGCAAAGTGTGAAAACGATGCTCGGCGATGACATTGAACAGCGTGAAGCAACGTTACAAAAAATCCAAAGTACCGTTCGGGAAGGCTACCAGCCGCCGGCGATTTCAACGATTTGGCAAATGCCGCTTAAAGAGTCGAAAGACTTTCACGGCAAGTTGAAAAATGCCGCCGGTCTGCTTGAATCGCTGTACCGCAAGTACAACGAAATTCTGCAATGCCGGAAATTCGAGATGAAGAATTATCCGCGAAAGACGAAAACGTTTCAGGAAGTCAAGCCGTACAGTCAGGTGTTCGGACAAATAATGAAATGGTTCCGTTTCGGCGGTTTTGATATGAAGAAGAACCGCATTATCTTTAACCTGCGGACGCTTGATAAACTCTTCGAGTATTTCAGTTTGTACAAACTGCTGCAAATGCTGACCGATGCGGGCTTCGATGCTGCGGCGGATAAAACGGCAGTGCTTTGTTACGAGTACAGTGTGCCTGATGATTTGTACGTGAACGAAAAGGACGTGGCGAACACGTACCATTTGGAGATGGACGGCTGTTTTGTAACTCTGTATTATCAGCCGGTGATTCACAGCGACCGTTTTGAGAACGGCTTGACGCTGTTCCGAACAACGATACCGCGGCGTTCGATGCCGAGCGTCTATTATACGCCGGATTTCCTGTTAAAAATTACACGGGGCAAGAGACCGCCGGTGTATGTTGTATTGGATTCCAAATACTCGAATCGTTTGAACATTCTTCGCCGCCACGCAGACAATAATCAGACGAATTATCTGGACAAGATGATACTGAAGTATTCGTCTCAATTTGCGTCATTGGAGACGAGGGAGTCGCCGAAGATGATTTGGGTTTTACAGGGACGTGTCGGCATTGAGGAGAAACATTCGGTATTCCGTTTTCATAATTCTCCGTTGTCGCGCCGGTTTCCGCCGAAATCAAATTACGGCATCATATCGGTGAACACGAAGTCGGACACGACGCACGAACTCTGGAACGAAATCCGCAATTTAGAGGAACTTCAGGACGATTGAGGCAATGGCAACGGACGGGGAAGCAAGCAGCAGTACAACGGCAGCGCATACAGGGCGGAAGTATCATCTTCGCCCCGTTTTTGGCTCTAGACAAGTAACTCGCGGATTTTTCGGCACTTCTCGGTCATCACCGCAAACTCTTCCGGCGTAAGCGATTGTCTGCCGTCGCAAAGAGCGTGCTGCGGGTCAGGATGCACTTCAACAAGCAAACCGTCGCAGCCGGCTGCCGTTGACGCAAAAGACAGTTTCGATACCAAATCCGCTCTGCCGGCGGCGTGAGACGGGTCAACGACAAGCGGCAAATGCGTTAACATTTTCAGCATCGGTACCGCCGCTATCGGCAGCGTGTAACGGACGTAATTTTCAAACGTCCGAATACCCCGCTCGCAAAGAATCACCCGGTCATTTCCGCCCGCCAAAATATATTCTGCCGACATCAAAAATTCGTCCAGCGAACAGCCATAGCCGCGTTTGAGCAAAATCGGAACGCGCATTTCACCGCACGTTTCTAAAAGACGGTAATTTTGAGCATTACGTGTTCCAATCTGCACAATATCAGCGTATTCGGCAACCAGTTTCACCTCATCTGACGACATCGCCTCGGTTACGGTAACGAGACCGGTTTCTTCGGCGGCTTTTTGCAGGATTTTCAGTCCTTCGAGTTTAAGTCCCTGAAAAGCGTACGGACTGGTACGAGGCTTGAAAGCACCGCCCCGCAGTGCCGTTGCGCCGCCCTTTTTGACCCGCTCGGCTGCTGTAAGGACTTGCTTTTCTGTTTCAATGGTACAGGGACCGGCAATAATACCGAAATGTCCGCCGCCGACGGCAAAGTCCCGGATTTTAATGACAGTGCCGCCGGGACGTACCCGTTTGCTTGTCAACTGATACGTTTCGGGAACGTCGAGCGTTGCTTCTATAGATTTGCTGTGCTGCTGAATGATTGGAAGCACGGCAGCGGCATTGTCATCGGCAACGATAACACGGCGGTCTCCAAATTGAGTGTGATGAGTGCGGATTCCAGAACAAGCAAGCAGCGCAGCAATTTCGGCGGCGAACTTGTCCGTACATTTTTCGGCAACAGGGTAAATTAACATAACGTCCGTATTTTAACGAATAAAAAGAAAAAAGGAAAGAGCGGTCTGCTTACCCTTTTTTGCGCAAATGTCCCCGTTTTTGACGTTTCTCCTTCTGAAAGGGCAATGCGGTTAATCAATCCATCGCATTTTCGGAAAGTTCGGTATCAATGCCAGCCTCGTGCCGGGAATACGCCAGCCGTGTCCCCAATAAACAGATACCGCCTCGCCGATAAGAAACTTTTGTTCTACGTAAAAAGGAATACCGTCCACCGTCCACGAACGTCCGTCTTTGCTCTGCAAACTGTTGTCGCCCAACATTAAATACTGTCCTTTGCCTAACTTAAACTCCGATACACGGGTTTTGCCGAATTCCACCCAACGCTCCGGCGACATCAGGAATTTCCGGTAGCCGTTTTCTGACGGCGGAAACAAATCGCTCCGCATATACGGTGAATGAATTAAATCGCACTGCGCATCTTCCGTTGCGTCTTTGCAGGAAACATAGTACGCATCCCGCTGAATTTTCAAATGTTCGAGCCGCACAACCGCTCCGCCGCTCACGCCGACCGCCGCCGGTTCCAAATCTGCCGCCGTCGGTTTTCGTTCACGGGACAATTTACTTTCCGGTAAACACAGCGCATCGTAATCGCCCCTGCCTTGTAAATCAATTTCGCTGCCGTTGACCACAAGCCGCAACTGTTCGTCAATGTTACAGAACATTACCTCGTACTGTCCCGCAGCATTTATCGGCGTTGGAACTGAAAATACGGGGAATTCCGGCACGTCCGGTATCGAAAATTCCGCTTGTCCCGCGGCGGGGTCAATTTCACAATGAAACGCCTGTCCGCCTTTTGTAAGGCGCAGCGTGATTTTGCCCTTCGTTTCCTGAACGGTCAAAGAGCAACTCAATGCCAAATCGCCGACCCAATTTTGCCCCATACTCCGTGCATTTTGAGGCGGCAACTGCAACGCTGTTGATTTACCGTCCTTTTCAATTTTCGCCGAACGCATCGGCGGCAGCCAGGAACCGCTGACGAGCAGTTCCGAATCATAGGCGAGAAAATCCGTAACGAGCATCGGTTTATCAAGGTCAGCCGTATTCGGCAGTTGGTTGTTCAATAGTTCCGACCATTCGTCGGCAGACGGGTGTACATTCCGGTACTTAAGCCAGCGGGTTTGGGTGTCCGCTGCCGGTTTCGTCCCGAACGATTTGTCATCTTCAGTCGTCCAGATACTGTTCGTATCATCACTGCCGCTGTACCAATTTGCAGGATAACCGAGTTTCAGTGCCGGTACGTAAACATAATCGTTGTCGTTGACGGGACGGAGCATTGCCTTCAATGCCCGCAGAGGTTTACGCTGAATCTTGAAATCATTTTCGCTGTCTTTTTTGACGAAAATATCGCCGTGACAAATTCGCAGGGTTTCATTTTCGACTCCGACGAGCCGTTTAATATAATTGATATATGGATTGGCAGGATAGCGGAACACCGTCACGTGCCAGCGTTTCGGTTTGCGGAAATCGAAGAGATATTTATTGACGAAAATCCTGTCGCCGTTGTACGACATATAATTCCGGTTGGCGGTGTTATCCTCGCCAAGGTACATCGTGAAATTGCACTGCGGACAAGTACCGGAAACAACGGACGGCTGCTCGCTGCCGGCATAACCGTTTTCATCAACTTCCCGGCTTGAACCGACCTGAAAGGGATAGCCGCAGACTTCGCAGTTAACGTCTTTGTGCCGCCCCATAAGAGTCGAAGCCATTGAACCGGTTGGAATCATATAGGCTTCGATGGCGAATGCCTTAAAAATGAAAGCCAGCACAAGAGCGACTCCGAGTGCTTCAGCATATTCCCGCACGACCCGCACTGTGCTGACCGTTTCTGCTTTTGCCGTTTTGTTTTCGTTTGACATTGTTTGTTTATTTTTGTGTCTTCAAATCCCCGTCTGATGTTTTTGCCGCCGTTTCACCCGCGGTATTATAACATAAAAAGGAAATTTTATCATCTGACCGAAAGTGCAGCGTCTTAACCTTCGACGAACACGAAACCATCGCTGTCCATTGTGCCGATGAGGTTTGTGATGACCCAATCGGACGTTTCCGTCGTCTTATAGACAATAACTCCCGTCGTGTCCGGCGGTAATTGCCTGCCTGTGTTACGGTCGATTATCTTTATCACCGCATTACACAACGCCCTGCCGACACTGCCCGTCTTGCTGTACACGTGAAAAGTATCAAATACCCTGTCCGGCGGAACATTCAGCACCGGCAGCACGAAACCATCACGCTCAACGGGTACATAAGGGCAGTCCGCCGGCAAATCGCCGATGTGCAATGCCGAACGGTACGGGTAATCAGGGTGCTTTAGATTTTTCGTATTGTATTTGCGGTACGCATCAACGCCGAGTTCCTGTACCGCTGTCTGAACCTGCTGCGGATATGACACGTCATACATCGGTTTGCCGAAAGCAACTATCACGTTCTGCAACAGCCGGCGGGGCTTGAACGTTATCTTTTTGTCCCCGTATTTATAACTGAACATACTTTCGTGCAGCCCGCCGACGTAACACGGAATAACCGGCAGCGGTCCGGCAGAAGCGGAGTCTGCCGCTTTTTTACCGCCTTTTAGTACGGCAAGGAAACCCGGTTCAAAGGCTTTCATCTGACCGTTTCGGCTGATACCGCCTTCCGCAAAAATACCGACGAGTTCGCCGTCCTGTGCGGCTTGACGCGCCTGCCGGAGACCGTTGATAATGTTCTTCGGATGACCGGGCAGTATCTTGATTATGCCTGTTTCCCGGACGCAGGGTTCAAAAAACTTCGGCAGCGTCAATTCGTATGCAATGTACCGGATACGCCGCGGACAAACAGCGTAAAACAGCAAACCGTCAAGAAAACTGATATGATTGCACACGAGAACCGCTCCGCCTGTTTCGGGAATGTTTTCTAAACCGCTAACCTTCGGGCGGTAAACAATGTACAGAAAATACCGAATGATGAATATCATCAGTGCGGCATCGAACCAGTACGCCAACACGATGCTGACGGCAATCGTCCCAAACCCTGCGGTGAGCCAAATCATCAAACTCGGATGTGCGTGAGCGTAATGAAATACGAACGCACCGGCAAGCCCCAAACCGATGAAAAGGAACATTGACGAAAACGTACAAAAGTTGTACGCAGCAATCATTCTTCCCCGTTCTTTCGGCGGACTCTTTTCCTGAATATAAGCGGCAAGCGGAATGTCGTACAAACCGGCGGCGAGACCGGTCAGCATCATCATCACGGCGGCGAAAATATACGGCGGGTCAAGCGGCGTGCCGAAACCGGCTTGAATGTTGTCGGGCTGCGGCGGTGTAAAGCCGAGAATCATAATGAAAAAGCCCATACCGAATGCGCCGATAGGTACGAGTCCCATCTCGATGTGTTTTCCCGAAAGATAACCGCAAACAACTGCCCCGATGCCGATGCCGATTGTCAACACAGCGGCGAGAACGGTCACGTGCTGCTGCTGGACGAGCAGATATTCCGTGGCGTATTTGTCGATGTTATTCTGTGCAAGAGCGGCGAGTCCCCAGAAAAAGGCACTGGCAATCGATACCCAAAATAACATTTTGTGCGAAAACAGAGCGGCGATGTCTTTGCCGGTCTGTAAAAACGGATTACGGGGACAACGGGCTTGCGGGTCAACGGCTTTCATCGGCGGAAGGAAAAAACTCGAAACGAGTCCAACGGCTGCCATTCCGCATAAGCACAGGGCGGTTATCCAAATATGCTGTCCGCCCGGTACGCCGACGGGGAGTTTGTTATCGTACAATGTCGTCCAGAAAAAAAGATACCCGCCGAGGATTTGACCGGAAACACACGCCAGCATCGTCAGCATCGATACGAAACCATTGGCGGCGGAAATGCTCGTTTCAGGAACGAGGTCGGGAATGGTACCGTATTTTGACGGACTGAAAAAGGCGGCTTGTGAACCGAGAAGGAACATCACTCCAAGCAGGAGATAGAGTTTGAGCGGCATACCCAAAGAAGCGGCGGCAGTCTCCCCCGTCTCCGCAACGGCAGGTCCCATACAAATAACGGCGATAGCAGCGGCAAGGAGAATGAGTTCAATCGTTTTACACCAGATAACGACGCTCCTTCGGCTGAACCGGTCTGTGACGTAGCCCGCCATTGAAGTCCAAAGAAGAAACGGAATGATAAGAAAGGCACCGCCGAGAAAGCGTATGAGGTCGCCGTTGGCATATTCTTTTCCGATAGGAACGAGCAGCCAGCGGAAAGCGTTATCGTTGAAGGCAACGGTGAACTGCGTTATTAAAAGGGCGGCGAATCCCCGATTCCAAAGTGTATGCGGTTTAGATGAAGCCAATTTTGTATATGCCGGTGTACCGTTCTGCAACCGCCGGTATTATAGCAATACGTACAGCGGTTGCAAGAGCGGAAGCGGGGAACTTATTCCAGCCGCCGCAGCAGCGTTTCGGCTTCGTTTAACAAAACGTTCCGTTCCGGTACGCTTTGACCGCCGTACTGCACTGCATCAAGCACTTCTAAAAACCGCTGAATATCCGTCAACAATGCTTCGTTCAGCTGCAATCCGCATAACCGGTTTATTGTTTCCAGCGTTGTCATTCCTTCAGCAATGCCGTCCGTTTTGTCGGCGGCGTAACCAAAGAAAACCGCCTGCAATGCCTTCACGGTATCCAGCGTTTGCGGCAAATGCTGCGCCAGCGATAGTTGCTGCTTCGCCCGCCGTAATGCGGCATTTCGCCGGTTCGTCCGCTGACGGTGAATATAGGCTGCCGTCCAGAATACCGACTTCCACAAAACAAGCAAACCGAACAGCGTTCCAATACTGATGCCGAGATATTTTGAAACCATTATTGCCCAATGCGCTATTTGCCGGGTCATTTCTTCCGTCCCGCCGCCGGTCGGAACTTCGCCATATACCGTTGCCGACTGAATTGTTTCCGCATCGCTCACGTCCAACGTTATCGGCAGACTTTCCAAGCGGACAAACTTTTCGGTTTCAACATTGAAGACCGACACCGATTGCGGCGGAAACTCAATTTGACCGGATTTCTTCGGACGGACAGTGTACGTGTAAATACACGACTGCCCGTTGTTTTCTTCTGTCGGCGGTGTATGTACACGGAATAAATCCTGAATCGCCGAATTCGACAACTCCGGTGCTTTGACACCCGCCGTTGAACCTTTGCCCGTTAGTTTTAACGTCAGTGTTATCGGGTCGCCGACCTTTGTCTTTTTCGGTTCGATGTCCGCTTCAAAACGGAACGTTCCGAATGCGCCGATGTAATCTGCCGGACGTTTTTCGCCGGAAACATCAACAGCGGGAACATCGCTAACTGTTATCGTTACCGGCTTCGCAATGGTATAAATGTCCCGCAGTTGCACCGGTTCGTCAGCACCGGCAATGTTTGCAACCGGTACGGCTCCTTTCAGCGTTACCGGTCCGAAAGAATACGTCCCTGTTTCTTTCGGCAAGAACTCACGCACAAAACGGTACTGCCAATAATCGTGTTCTTTACCGTCCGCATCAGGACGTTTGATTATTTTCGGCGTACCGGAAAACTGAAACAGCACTTTTTTGAACGGACTCATTGCGAATGGACGTGCAATGCTCCCATCGTCATTGTAATTGCCCATAGAAAACTGATTGCCGCCGAAACTATTGACGGCAAAGCCGCGTCCCGACTTCGTGTAAAGTTGCTCCAGGACGGCTTCAATCGGTTTCACTGCCGTCAAGCCTTTCGGTAATTTGGTATCCGGTATTTCGAGCCACGGAATTTGCAGCATCGGCGGTTTGGCAACGGCTTCGAGCGGATTTTTTCCGGCATATTTATCCGGCAAGGCTTTGATTTGCACCGACAGCGTCAGTTCCAACACTTGCAGCGGATAAAGTTTTTGCCGGTTGACGCTAATGTCTAAAAGAACATCATCCTGAATTACCGGCTTCTGGACTTGAATCGGTATGTTACCGTTATTTGCTGCGACCCTGCCGCTGCCGCTGATGACGAGAACATCAGACAGCGATAATTGTTTTCCGTCTGCGTTAACGATTTTCGGCAGCGGAATGACGAGTGAACCGGTTTTGAGAGGAGTCAAAATATAACCAAAGCGGACGCGGTATTGACTGCCGGAGGATTCATCTTTGATAACTTTACCGTTGATGATAATTTTCTGCATCATTCCGCCGCTTTGTTCTTCCTGTCTGGCAAGTGCTTGTACGGCAAAGTCCGTTAAAGCGGAGAATTCGGGTTTAATGTTCCCGTCAATCGGCTGGGAGTCGGCGAGAATCAGTTGGCAGAATAACGTTTCGCCTTCGTAAATGTACGTACGGTCAAGTTGTACGGTCAATGTAACCTCTGCTGCCGCAGATGTTACAAAAATGAATACAGACAGGAACAGAAAAATAAATCGAAGCATAAACATAGCAGCAATTTTAGATGCCATTATAACATAAACAAGACTTGACGCAGCATCTTGTTTTGTTATACTGGGTTTACTATATCTAAACAGGAGTCTGAACAATGAAACGTCTTTTTACGGTTATTCTATGTGCCGCTGCGGTTGCTTTGCTTGGCGAAAATAATGACGCTGCCGCTGCCGTTGATGCCGCAAGTCCTGATTCGCCGATTCTGTTCACCAAACGGAATAACTATCTGGGATTGCACATTTACGATACGTATTATAAATGGCGACCCGGCGGAGGTATCTACGTTCTCGAAAATCCCGCCGAAGTCCTCAAAGGCGGACAAGCCGAAATCCGCACCGTCATTGATGCCAATACCCCCGAAACGCTTGGCAGCGGAGTGTACCGCGACCCTGATTTATCTTGGGACGGACAAAAAGTCCTGTTCTGCTTCAAAGGTTCTCAATCCGGCGGAACCTCTATCTATGAAATCGGTATCGATGGTAAAGGGCTGCGTCAAATTACCGACTGCAAAACGAACGTCTGCAACAAATACTGCGGCGTTCACGGCGGAAATCACGATGTAATGCCGGCTTATTTGCCCGACGGACGAATCGTCTTCACCTCCACAAGATACAGCGGACTCGTACCGTGTGCCGACGAAGGCGTGAACATTTTACACGTAATGAACGCCGACGGAAGCGATATTCATCCGATTTCGGTCAACAACGTTAACGAGTTTGACCCCGTTGTTGCCCCCGACGGACGGATTCTGTTCGGACGCTGGGAGTACATTGATAAGACAGCCCTGACACAGCAAAGTACCTGGTCAGTTAATCCCGACGGCACGAACGAAACAGCCGTTTTCGCCAATAATCTTGTCTTGCCCGAAGCAACACTGCAAATTCAGCCTGTGCCGGGCAACCCCAATCTGATATGCAGCACATTCACGAAACATAATTGTCCGCCGCGGGGTTCAATCGCCGTGTTCGACATACGCAAGGGCAAAGACAATATCGAAGCGATTACGAATTTCGAGCATCCGAATAACCCGACTTATGATTTGGGCGAATCCTGTGACCCGATTCCGCTTTCTGAAAATTTAGTTTTATACAGCGGTCAATTTGCCAAGGGACAAAAAAATTCGCTGATGTTAATTGACCGGCAAGGACATAAGAAACAGATTCTTTCCGATGCGGCGATTGACTTGCACGACCCGATACCGGTGAAAGCCCGACCGATTCCGCCGGTTATTGCCGACCAGGTTGACCGGACGAAAACCGAAGGCAACTTTTACGTCCAGAATGTTTATGCCGGTAATCCCGATGTTAAAAAAGGCACAATCAAGTACCTTCGGGTTATTGAAGAAACGAGCCGCATCAGTCCTTCACCGGGAAAGACGGTGTTGAATCAGACGTTTCTCGTTTCGGCAGCGTTGGCGTTCAGTGCCAAGAATTATCTCGGCATTGTACCGGTTGAACCTGACGGGAGCGTTTATTTCACGGTGCCGTCGGGCAAAGCCGTGTATTTTCAGTTGCTTGACAAGGATTATAAACTTGTCCGCAGTATGCGGACTTTTATCCAAGCCGCTCAAGGAACAACCCGCAGTTGTGTCGGTTGTCACGAATATGAAAATGCACCGAAAACAATGGCGGTAAGCCGGTTTAATTCATCGCTTAAAAAAGAACCGAGCCGGTTACAGCCGGAATCCTGGGGCAGCGGTCCGGTTGATTATGCGTCAATGATACAGCCGATATTCAATAAACATTGTGTTGATTGTCACGGCGGTACAAAAGGTATCGAAGGCGGTCTTGATTTAACCGGCGGCTGGACGGAATACTTTAATAACAGTTATGAAAATCTGGTGAGCCGGCGTGAAGTCATCTACAGCGCACCGCTTATCGGCGGTATCGACTGTATGAACGGAACGGCATACTGGTCTGCGCAAATACTCGGTCCGTATGCACACGGCAGCGGTAAAGCACCGCTTGCCGATGCCGTTATCAGCGGACACAAAGACCGCGTGAAGTTGACGCAGCCGGAGAAAGAGATGGTGTTGGCTTGGATTGATTCCAACGGACTCTATTACGGAACCTGGAATTATACGAGCAGCGGTTACACGCTTTCGGCTTGGCAGAGGTTGAAGACAGCATTGATAGAGCAGATGAAAGCGGACGGCTGCGTCAGGTGTCACGCCGATGACAAGGGAAACGTTCGGCGTTTTGAGTCGGACTGGATAAACCTTGAGAAGCCGGAGTACAGCCGGATATTACGTGCGCCGCTGCCGAAAGATGCGGCGGGCTTCGGACTCGGTTTTTGCCGCAATGCCCCGGTTGACCAAGGCTGGAACCGGCTGCGTATGGTCTCAAATGGGACATATCAGCACGCTGTTGTGCCGCTGGGCAGTTTTCCGAAACAGACGTGGCGCGATTGGGACAAGAGCGGCGATGCGGTTGTATCGTTTGCATCGGTCAACGACGGGAAATACAAAAAAATGCTGGAACTGATTGAGGCGGGAAAACGTGATGTTTTGCAGACTCCGCGGATTGATATGCCCGGCGGCGTTTCCGTAGCGGGACAATTCCGGCAGATAATTACCACACCGCTGCCGAAGAAGTTGCCGAAGTTTTCGGCAACCGTTGACGTTGCCGATGCGACTGTGCTGCTGAACTGGGATGTGTCTGCCGAGTTATTCGGTTTGACATTTAAGTTGTACCGCAACGGCGAGTTGATGGCAGACACGACAGCGTTCAATTATCTAGACGAGCCGGAAGTTTCCGGTTTGGTGCAGTATTCGCTGGTTCTGGCGAACGGCACGGACGAGAGTAAACCGGTAACGATTGCCGTTGAGATTCCGCCGGTGCCTGAACGCCGCAGTTCGGTTGTTCTCAATCTTCCATTAACGCAGCCGTCGTCAGAGCAGTTGACCGGCAATACAAAACTAACCGGTGAGGGACTGCAAATATCGGACGGTGCGCTGGTATTGCCGAACAGGGCGGCATTGAATTTGAACAAGCGTATGTCGGTTGACTTTGACGTGAAGGTTGACTCGCTGGAACAAATGCCGGTGTTGTTAAGTTGTGGTCGTTTTGCAGGAACCGGCTGGTTTGTGCAGGCGTATAATGGACGTTGGCGTTGGTATCTTTCGGGCAGTATTTGTGACGGCGGTAAGGTTCCGGTCGGTCAATGGATACATATTAAATGTGTTTATGATGGACGGACGATGCAGATTCAGCAGGACGGAAAGACGGTAGCCGAGTTGCCTGTACGGATACGCAAACCTGCGTCCTGGACGCGTTCGCTGGTCATCGGCAATTACGATGAAGCGAAACCGTCCGCTCCTGAATACCAATTCAAAGGTATTATGCGCAATTTGACGGTAACAGATTAAGACAGGTGATGCGGGAATGTAAATGCACAGATGAATACGGAATACGAAAAACATCTCGGCGAAGTAAAACCGGCACGAAGTACCGTGCAGGTTGCCGCCCTGCCGAAAGGTGCCAAAGTTGAAATTGAACTGGTTGCCGAAGTGTAAAAAACCTTTTTCCAAATATCCTTTCCCCTCCCTGACAGTTATGTCAAACGAACAAGTCCAAAGTGCCGCCGAAAATCAGGCGAAGCCGGCGTGCGGTGCAAAATCGGGCAGCAAAAAATGCTGCCGCTGCCGATGCCTCGGATGTCTGGCAGTCATCTTCATCGCTGCCGTTCCCTTTTGGTGGTTCTGCCTCCACACAACGCCGCTGCAAATT
>JAITQJ010000295.1 GCA_031288955.1 Planctomycetaceae bacterium
AACACGCCGGAATCGGCTTGAATCGGGCTGAAACGGGGATTACCTACGTAGATAGTAGAGAAGACGTAAGTCATTCCCCTGCAATACTTTACAATCAAATACAGGGGGCAGCGGGTATGGACGGCGAACCCCCAAATTACCCGGCAAGGACTCGAACCTTGAACGAGGGAACCAAAATCCCTTGTGTTGCCAATTACACCACCAGGTAAGATACCGCTAATTGTACCTATTCCGGCAGGATTGACAAGCCCCGTCGTCGGTACCAGCAGTTTTTTGCACTTCCAATAACCAGTTGTTGCGGTATTTTTTGACCGTTTCAGGAACGTCGTCGGCGTAAAGTTCCGCCGATTTCGTTCCCTCCCGAACACTGTACTTAAAAACGAAACTGTTACGGAATCGGCAATACTTCACCAAATCAACCGTCGCTTCAAACTCCGCATCCGTTTCCCCGCAAAAACCGACGATAAAGTCGCTCGTCAACGACGAACCCGGTATTGCGGAATAAATTCTGTCCGTCAGTTCCCGATACTCTGCCGCTGTGTAATGCCGATTCATACGCCGCAGAACACTGTCCGAACCGCTCTGCGCCGGTATATGGAAATGTTTCAGCACCGCCGGCAAATCCCGAACGGCTTGGAGCAGCGCATCGTCAACGCCCTTCGGATAGCCCGTAACGAAATCAAGTTGCTCCAGTCCCGCGATGTTCGATGCTTCATAGAGCAAATCCGCCAATTTCGCCGTTTTACCGCCGTCCTGATAAATATACGAATTGACGGTTTGTCCGATGAACGTGATTTTGCTGACTCCCTGGCGGACAAGCGATTGCACTTCGGCAATGATTTCTCCGGGCGGGCGGCTCTGTTCCGGTCCGCGCACATACGGCACGATACAGTACGAGCAGAATTGATTGCAGCCGAACATAATGCGTACCAAAGAAGCGTGTTTCGGGGCTTTAATATCCTTAATAGTCCCTGTCTCTTTAACTGTCCGTTCGGGATTAAACAGCCGGTAACTTTCGATTAAATCGTTATGCCGGTTGACCTTGCGGTCTAAACTGACGGCGATTTTTTTCGCTTGCCGGCTGCCGGAGACTTTTTCGTCGAGAAGTTGGTGTACCGCTGCGGCAAGGGTGTCCAGCGAACCGGGACCGAGAACGAGGTCAACGAACGGAACACGTTGAAAAATGTTTTTCTGCTCTTTTTGTGCCATACAACCGATAACGCCGAGAACGGAATACGGTTTTTTGTCTTTCCACGTTTTCAATCTGCCGAGTGCGCTGAATACTTTGTCTTCGGCGTGCCGGCGGATGCTGCACGTGTTGAACAGGATAACGTCGGCATCGAATTTGTCGCTAGCCGGTGTTAAACCGCTGCCGATAAGAGCGGAGGCAGCCAATTCGCTGTCTAACACGTTCATCTGACAACCGAGTGTTTCAATATAGAATTGCATTTAGTCTTGCCGTTTCCGCTCCAATAGTGTATAATCCGCTATTATAGCGTTAAAACAAAATTGAAAAATGCCATACGAGCGTTTTACCGATAGAGCGAGAAAGGTAATGCAACTTGCCAATCAAGAGGCTCAACGGTTCAATCACGAATACGTCGGAACGGAACATCTGCTCCTTGGACTTATCAAGGAAGGCAGCGGTGTTGCCGCAAATGTTCTCAAAAATCTCGACATTGATTTGCGGAAAATCCGTCACGAAGTCGAAAAAGTTGTCAAAAGCGGTCCCGATACCGTAACGATGGGACGGCTTCCGCAAACGCCCCGCGCAAAAAAAGTCCTCGAATACTCGATGGAAGAGGCACGGAATCTGAATCATAATTACGTCGGCACAGAACATTTACTGCTCGGTCTGCTGCGCGAACAAGACGGCGTAGCGGCGCAAGTGCTGATGAATTTGGGGCTAAAACTCGATGAAGTCCGCCGTGAAGTCCTCAATCTGCTCGGACACGGCATTGACCCGACCGGTTTTGACGAAGAAACCGCCGAAGATAACGATAACAGCGGCACTGACGATAAAAACAAACGGGGCAACAAAAAAACGCCGGCTCTCGACAGTTTTGGACGGGATTTGACCGAACTGGCACGGCAAAAGAAACTTGACCCCGTCATCGGGCGGGAGAAAGAAATCGAGAGGACAATGCAGATTTTAAGCCGCCGTACCAAAAACAACCCTGTGCTGCTCGGCGAAGCGGGAGTTGGGAAAACGGCAATCGCCGAGGGCTTGGCGCAAATTATCGTTGACGGTAACGTGCCGGAGATTCTGCGCAATCATCGGGTCGTTGCATTGGATTTAGCGATGCTCGTTGCCGGTACCAAATACCGGGGACAATTTGAGGAACGGATTAAGGCGATAATGCTTGAAATCAAGCGTAACCGGCGGATAATTCTGTTCATTGACGAAATGCATACGCTTGTCGGAGCGGGCGGTGCCGAAGGCGCAATGGATGCTGCCAACGTGCTGAAACCAGCGTTAAGCCGGGGGGAAATCCAGTGTATCGGCGCAACAACGCTCGACGAATACCGCAAGTACATCGAAAAGGACTCGGCATTAGACCGGCGTTTTCAAACGGTACTCGTGGAACCGCCGAATAAAGAACAGGCAGTCTGTATTCTCAAAGGTTTGCGTGAACGTTACGAAAAACATCATCACGTCCGCATTACCGATGACGCTTTGCAGTCGGCAGTGGACTTTTCTGACCGCTATATTACTGCCCGGTGTCTGCCGGATAAGGCGATTGACGTGATTGACGAATCCGGTGCGCGGATACATCTTAAGTCAATGTCCAGTCCCGCCGAATTAAAGGAAATCGACGATGAATTAAACGCGCTGCTCAAAGACAAGGAGTTAGCGGTCGGCGACCAAAACTTTGAGGAAGCGTTAATCCTGCGGGATAAAATCGAGAATATCTCCCGCCGCAAGCGGGAAACGATTGAAAAGATGAAAGAACACGTCGGCATCGTTGATAAGGCGGTTATTTCCGAAGTCGTCTCCAAGATGACGGGAATTCCGCTGACACAAATGACGATGGAAGATACCAAACGTCTAATGCAGATGGAAAACGAACTGCATAAACGTGTCATCAGTCAGGAAGAAGCGATAAAGGCGATTTCCAAAGCCGTGCGGCGGAGCCGAAGCGGTTTGAAAGACCCGAAGCGTCCGACCGGTGCGTTCATCTTTGCCGGTCCGACGGGTGTCGGAAAAACGCTGCTTGCCAAAGCATTGACCGAGTTTATGTTCGGCAGTGATGATGCGTTAATCCAAATTGATATGTCTGAATATATGGAGAAACACAACGTCAGCCGGCTTGTTGGTGCGCCTCCCGGATATGTCGGTTACGAAGA
>JAITQJ010000362.1 GCA_031288955.1 Planctomycetaceae bacterium
AGATTGACAGTATGGTCTTCAGCCGGTGCTAAAAATCGATTTCATCTCTTCGGGGGGAAGTTGTCGGCGGGGCGATTTTGACTTTGCGTCCCTTCACGCTGACCCGTCCTTCGGCAATCAGTTCAAGTGCTTCAGGATATGCCAGACATTCTGCCGCAAAAACACGGTCATTCAGCGTGTCCGGCGTGTCGTCTTCATACACTTCAACCGTCCTCTGCAAGATAATCGGTCCCCGGTCATAATCCTGGTCAACAAAATGCACCGTACAGCCTGACACCCGCACACCGTATTCCAACGCCTTGCTATGAACGATGTTACCGTAATAGCCCTTGCCGCAAAACGCCGGTATCAGCGACGGATGAATGTTTAACACCCGGTTTTCAAAGTCCTTCGGTATCTCTAAAAAGCGAAGATAGCCCGCCAAGACAACGTAATCTGCCTGATAAGAGCGGCACACGTTGAAATTCGCCTCGCTGAATTCTTTCAACGAACCGCATTGGGAACGCTCGATAATTTCGACCGGTATTGACTCCTCTTCGGCATATTGCAAGCCGACAACGTTCGCTGCACTGGAAATCACCGCAACGATTTCGGCAGACACTTTACCGGCACTAATGCGCTCGATAATGTTTTTCAGCGTCCTGCCCGTACCGGAAATAAAAACAGCAATGCGTAATTTCTTCTTCATTAGTATTCAGTTGTAAGCCGTCCGCGGTCAGTTCATCGAAACAGCCGTTAGCCGTTATAATGAAACCGTTTGAAATAATGCTGCCAGCGTTCGGCAATTATCTGTCTCAATGTATCGTCCATTGAGAACGTGTTTTTCTTGTATGTTTTCTGCGAAGCCGCGTAATCCGTCATCGTCGGGCGGACACTCCCGAAGTTGCCGAGTTGCAGTTCGCCGTAAATCTTTTCCAATGTTTCAACCGGTGCCGCCGTTAATTCGTCATACGAGATACGGCAAAACTGTTCCGCTTTGAGCAACTTTACATCTTCGTCAAAAGTTTCGTACATTGCGTTAAGCGAATCAAAAACATAATCGTCAAATACGTGTTTCGGACGCTGAACGCCTTCGTCTTTCGCCAGCCGTTTCCAAAGGTTTACCGTTGACGGAAACAGCGAATACGGATGCCGGTCAATGTGGACAAACTTTGCCGACGGAAAGCGTTCTAACAGCGTCTTAATGCGTCCGGTGTGCGGCGGAGATTTTAAGATAATTTGTTTGCCGCCCGAAAGAAAAGTTAACGATTTCAGAAACTGCTCCAACGTGTCCAGCCAGTTTTTCCGTTCCTGCGGCGAAACATTGCGGAGCGTTAAATAATCCGTGTCAATGTTCAGCCCGTTATTCGGGAAAATAATATTTCGGTACGGCGACGGCAGTCCGAGCGACATTAAGGCAAATTCATCTTCCTGCGGACGGTCAAAGCCTGCTTCCATATTATCAATCGGGCGTTTTTTCGGCATCAGAAGTGCTGCCAGCGGACGCAGCGTGTAGCGGCTGACGATGAAATGTGCCGGAGCGAAACACGCAAAGGTGTCGGCAAAGGCAAACTGCTCGTCCCGAATCAGATATTCGTGCAGCAGAGTTGTACCGCTGCGCCAGTGTCCGATGATGAAAACCGGCGGTTCGGTCAGTTCGGTTTCACGGATTCGTTTGCCGTAACAGAACCGTTGGAGTTGGGCGGCGGGAGAGTTGCAGCAGATTGCCAGAGCGGTAATGATGACAGCCATTCCCCAGCGGATTGGGGCGATGCGGCACTTTCCTGCGGCGAGCAATTTCCGCCAAGCCGACAGGGTCATTCCGTCGGAAAACCGGGGATACCAAAAACGGTCTTTATAACCGCCGACCGCGTCTTTTTTTGCGGTCTCTTTTTTGACAGTATCTTTTTGTGGTGTAACAGCGTTCGGCAAGAATACGGGGGAATAAAGGGAACGGTTATTATCCTCTGCCGCACAATGTTTGTCAAGGCGGTAATCCGCAATCCCCTTACTCCACCGTAATACTTTCAATGGCATCGCCCTGTTCGATGCTATCAACAATGTCCTGCCCTTCAATTACTTTGCCGAAAACGGTGTGTTTGCCGTCAAGCCAGGGACACGGCACGTGGGTGATAAAGAATTGCGAACCATTGGTGTTCGGACCGGCATTTGCCATCGATAAAATACCGGGGCAGTCGTGTTTTAAGTCCTGATGAAACTCGTCATCAAACTGATAGCCGGGACCGCCGGTGCCGTCGCCCTGCGGACAACCGCCCTGAATCATAAATTCTTCGATAACACGGTGAAATGTTAAGGCATCGTAGAAACCTTTTTTTGCCAGTGTCTCAAAATTTTCGACCGTCTTCGGCACCTTGTCATCGAAGAGTTGTAATTTAATCGTTCCCCGCTGCGTCTTAATCGTCGCCGTTTTCATTTTGAACTGATAGTTCGAGGGTATCTAAACGGCAATGGTACCTTACAGCGAGACAAAAATCAAGTACGGTGCGGCATATTTCTGAAAAAAGATACCAATGATGCGGTGAGTCTCTTTTTTATCGTCCGCAACCAGTGTACAATATCCTCTTTACGTTCAACCGCAACGCCGTCGGCGTGCGCTGTTTTTTGATATGAAAATCGGTCTCGTCGGCTACAAAGGTTCAGGAAAAAGTACGTTGTTTCATTGGCTAACCGGTTCGTCTCCCGACCCGTCTCTGTCGCACACCTTGCAATCTGCCGTTGCTGCCGTTCCCGAACCCCGATTCACGCAACTCATCGAAATCTATCATCCGAAAAAAATAACCTACGCCGGTATCGAAATCGTTGACACTCCCGGTTTGGCAAGAGACCAACACGGCAATCCGGCGCGCCTCGCCCAACTGCGCGAAGCCGATGCCCTCGTTTGGGTTGTCCCCGTTTTTGACGGCAATGACCCCGTCAAAGAAGTCGCCGCATTTAACGACGATACCATTATTGCCGACCTCGAAATCGTTCTCAACCGCATCGAAAAAGTTATAGAACAAAACAAACGTCCTGTTCCGAAAACGCAGCACGAATTATACGAATTCGAGTTAGAGACGCTGGAAATACTCCGCGAGGGGCTTGAATCGGGAAAGCCCGTTGCCGAAGGAACGTTGACACCGGAGCAGCAGCGGGTTGTCCGCGGTTTCCGTTTGTTGAGCGGCAAACCTCGTATGATTATCGTCAACACGCCGGACGATGAAACGGATTTACAACGTGCTGCCGAAGCCTGCGGAAAACAAGATGTGCCGGTCATTGCGGTTAGTGCCGGTCTCGAATTGGAATTAGAAAAAATGTCTGCCGAAGAAAAGGCAGCGTTTCTCGATGAGATGCACTTGCCGTCGTCGGATAGAGGTTTCGTTCTGAAAACGATACTGGATGCATCAGAGCAAATGACGTTTTTAACAGCGGGCGAAAAGGAATTGCGGACTTGGCTCGTTGCCAAAGGCGGGACGGCACTGGACGCAGCGGCAGCAATTCATACGGATATGGCAAAAGGTTTTATCCGTGCCGAAGTGATGCGTGCGGAAGATTTGATTCGTCTCGGCAGCGAACGTGCGGTCAAAGCCGAAAACCTCGTCCGCCGCGAACCCAAAGATTACCTCGTCCAAGACGGCGATATATTTTTATTTCATTTTAGTTAGTGTTTTATGTCACAAAGATTTACGGCATTTATTGAAAAAGACGCTGAAAGCGGAATGTATATCGGTACAGTACCGAACCTTACTGGTGCGCATACATTTGCCGAAACCCTTGACGAACTCCAAATCAAACTCGCCGAAGTCATTAGCCTGTGTCTCGACGAAATGGGGCAGGAGGAAATTGCCGCATTGCCCGTATTTGCCGGTGTTGCGCAATTTGAGGTGGCGGTATGAGTCAATTAAAATTGATAACCGCCTCCTGCCTCGAACGATTTTGAGGGAAATACGTTTGAACCTTGACGAATATAACGTACTCGTCAAGGATTAAAAATGAGCAAACAATAATGCCTCTCCGCTTTTTTTGTAACACGTGCCGGCAGTTATTGAAAATCGGACATTCACAGTCCGGTACGTTGATTG
>JAITQJ010000379.1 GCA_031288955.1 Planctomycetaceae bacterium
GTGGAAGCACGTTGGTATGTGAAACTCTACCGTTTAGCGGAGAGTCTTCGTATCCATTGCTGGCTTATGCGCATTGCCGATGCCGGCGGAATCGGTATGGAACGGACTTATTTTGCAAAAAAGGAGGATAAATCATAACCGCCGCCCGCTCTTGCGCTAGTGTCCTGTTCTCTTTTGTAATCGTTCTTTGCAACTCTTTAAGAGACATTCTCCGCATTTCGGGTTGCGTGCGGTACAAATGCCGCGTCCGAATTGAATCAGAGCGTGACTCAAATAACCCCAATCATCCGCCTTGAATTGACGGCATAATTCCTGTTCAACCTTTTCCGGCGTAGAACCTTTCGCCAAACCGAGACGGCGGGAAATACGGAACACGTGAGTATCGACAACAAAACCGGCATTGATGCCGAAAGCATCACTTAACACGACGTTGGCCGTTTTGCGTCCGACACCCGGCAGCGAAACAAGAGCGTCCATTGAATCGGGAACGTTGCCGCCAAAGTGCTGAATGATTGCCAGACAAGCCCCGCGGATATTTTTTGCCTTGTTATGAAAAAAGCCGGTTGTGCGGATTGACGATTCGAGTTCTTCGATTGGAGCGGCAGCAAAGTCTTCGGCACAGCGGTACTTCGCAAAAAGCGCAGGTGTAACCTTGTTGACCTGAACATCGGTACATTGGGCAGAGAGCATTGTCGCGATTAACAATTCGAGCGGACTGCGGTACATCAGCGAACAATCTGCCGCAGGATAAAGCGAACGCAGAACTTTCAAAACCGCATCGGCTTGTTTACGGGTCGGCACAGGCATATTCAGGCAATATGAAACAAATTGTTACAGCGGTCGAGATAATGTTACGTTAATCATCAGAGGAAACGGGGTGCTGACGTTGTCCATTACAATATCGGTGTGTGTATCAAAGTATTCCGTAATCTCGTTCATATCCTGTACTGCCGACGGAAAATAACTGCTGACCAATTTCATTGGTTACTCCGTATTTTGTGTTCTTGCCGGCGGCGTTCTGTTTCTTTGTGAACCTGCTGCCAAAACTCATCGGCGGAAACCGGCGTACCGCTCGCTAATCCTTCCTGTACGAGTTGCCAATGATGCTCATCAACTTGCCGCTGCCGCTCAAGGTCGGCTTCAATCAGTTGTTCAACATACTCCGACGAGTCTGTACATTCCAAATATGCAACCTGCCGTGCAACAAATTGTTCCAGCGGTTGCGATAATGTTACGTTAATCGTTGACATCGGTTGAATACAGTTAATTTTGTGCTGCCGGTTTTTTTACGCTAATCGCCAATTCGTCAAGTTGTCTGACGGCAACGGGACTCGGCGCACCCGTCATCAAATCCGCCGCCTTCGTTGTTTTCGGAAACGCAATACAGTCGCGGATATTGTCCAAAGAACCGAAAAGCATTACCAAGCGGTCAAGTCCCAAAGCAATGCCTCCGTGCGGCGGCGCACCAAACTGCAAGGCATCAAGCAAAAAGCCGAACTGTTCCTTTGCCGTTTCCAACGAAAGACCAAGCAAATCGAAAACCTGCGACTGCACTTGCGAATCGTGTATCCGAATCGTTCCGCCGCCCGCTTCAAAACCGTTGAGAACCAAATCGTAAGCCTGCGCCCGGATTTGAGCAGGAGCCTCCGCTCCCGCCGTCTTGTCAAGATACCGGACATCGCTGTCCAGCGGCGCAGTGAACGGATGGTGCATCGCTACCCAACGCTGCTCTTCGGCATCCCAATCGAACATCGGAAAACGGACAATCCAGCAAAAATTCATTTCGTTCGGGTCAATCAAGTTCAACTCCGCCGCAAGCCGCCGCCGCAAGCCGTTTAACACTTTACTCGTTACCGCAAAAGTATCAGCCGAAAACAAAATGAAGTCGCCGGCTTCCGCCTGAACCCGTCCGGCTATTTTCTGTAACTGTTCTTCGGTAAAGTTTTTCGCAATCGGACCGGCTTACTTGCCTTCACCGTCAACTTTCAGCCACGCAACGCCTTTTGCTCCAAACTGGTCGATAACCCAGGTATTCAAGCCGTCAATATCCTTGCGGCTGTATTTTTCGGCGGCACCTTTGGCGTTGACCGCACGAACCCGTCCGCCGCTGTCCGCAACGCCGCGAAAGACACGAAAGTCAACTTCTTTCGCAATATCGCTCAAGTCAATTAACTCCATCGCAAAACGGAGGTCGGGAGCGTCGTGTCCGAAACGTTCCATTGCCTCGTCATACGACATTCTCGGAATCGGCAGTTTCAGTTCCCGGTTTAACACGTCTTTCATCAGCCGTACCATTAAGCCGTTGATGATGCCGATAATGTCCTCCATATCGACGAATGACATTTCGAGGTCCATCTGCGTGAATTCCGGCTGCCGGTCTGCCCGCAAATCTTCGTCGCGAAAACATCGGGCAATCTGAAAATACCGGTCATAACCGGCAATCATCAGGATTTGCTTATAGAGTTGCGGCGATTGCGGCAGAGCATAAAATTCCCCTTGGGCAACCCGGCTTGGTACAAGATAATCCCGCGCCCCTTCCGGTGTACTTTTGCCGAGCATTGGTGTCTCAATTTCAACGAAACCGGCTTCGTCAAAATAATCCCGCATTACTTTGGTGATACGATGCCGCAGCATCAGCGTTTTTTGCATTGCCGGTCGGCGAAGGTCGAGATACCGGTATTTAAGCCGTATTTCTTCGGCGGGAACTTCCGGTGCAGACGGCTGAAACGGCACGACCTTAGTCCGGTTCAGGACATTCAGCGTTTCGGCTGCAACTTCAATTTCGCCGGTTGGAATTTTTCTATTAACGATTCCTTCGGGACGCTGCTGTACGGTACCGATAACCTGCACAACATCTTCGGGATGCAGCGTACGAACGGTTTCGGCGGCTGAACTTGTTCCGCTGCTGTCCTGCAAAAAGACGATTTGTGTCAGACCGCAGCGGTCGCGCAAGTTGATGAAAAGTACGCCGCTGTGGTCGCGGACGGAATCAACCCAACCAGCGAGGGTAACGGTTTGTCCGATGTGTTCTTTCCGTAATTCGCCGCAGGTTTTTGTCCGTAACAAGGCATTTCTCCGTTAAAATTGCTGTAAGATGTAAGGACGCATTGTACCGGTACCGCCCGCTGAAGTCAACGCAGCCGGCAGTCTGGAGGCGAAAACCAATGTCCTTGCCAAAGTTGCGAAAATAATGTATAATTCGGGCTGCGTCACCTTTACTCACAAGCCTATATTGATTCGTTTCTCGTTTTCCAAAGATGATACTCGATAACGTTGGACATACACCTTTAATTCCTCTGAAAACAAACGATAAAGGGGCGCAGGTTTTTGCCAAAGCGGAATTTTTGAATCCCAGCGGTTCAGTTAAAGACCGGGCGGCAAAAGCGATGCTGCTTGACGGAGTACGCAGCGGTAAATTGACAAACGATAAAACTGTCCTTGATGCAACCAGCGGCAACACCGGAATTGCGCTGGCGATGTTCGGTGCGGTACTCGGCTATAAAGTCGTGTTGTGTATGCCGTCCAATGCAAACAAGGAGCGCAAACGGATTTTGAAGGCTTACGGCGCAGACATTATTGCTACTAATCCGCTTGAAAGTTCCGACGGGGCATTTCTCAAAGCGAAGCAACTTGCCGGAGAAAATCCTGATACGTATTTTTACACCGACCAGTACAACAACGCGGAAAACTGGAAGGCGCATTATAACGGGACAGCACTGGAAATCTGGGAACAAACCCAACACCGGATAACACATTTTGTTGCCGGTATGGGAACGTCGGGAACGTTCATCGGCACGGCACGGCGGCTCAAGGAATTGAATCCGGCGATAAAAACGGTACCGATGCAGCCGGCTTCGCCGCTGCACGGGCTTGAGGGAATGAGGCATCAGGCAACGGTCATTCCGGCAGGCTTTTATGATACTGCGCTTTTTGACGGACAGATTGATATCAAGACAGAAGATGCCCGGCAAACAACAAAAAATCTGGCGCAGGAGCAGGGCTTGTTCGTCGGTATCAGCACGGGGGGCAACGTTTTAGCGGCATTGCAACTTGCCGAAACGCTGCCCAGAGAGGCAATCGTTGTTACGATATTATGCGACAGCGGCTTCCGGTACTTGAGCGACGAAATGTGGGACTAACCGGAACAAAAAGAAAGACCGATGTTGATTACCGGTTATCAGTCGGAGTGCAAAGCCGATTCTTTATGATTTTGCAAGTGGTGTATCATTTATTTTTGTCTGTCGTTGACATTCTCCTGCTTTGGGCGGTTGTCAAACGTCCGCCGACATCTCTCCTTCGATTACTAAATCTTTCCGAACAAATTTTACTTGCGGCTCCCGTCAGTGCCTTAACCCTGTCTTGGTTTTGGTTGGGCAAAACCGACAGCAACCTTGCCGTTCACGGACTCGCCTGGCACGGCAGTTTTTTTCTCTTTTCCTCTGCCTTTCTGATTTACCGCCAAAAAGTCAATAACAAGCACCGGCGGATTTTTCCGCTTTGCATTTTTTTCACTGCCCTGCTGTACTTCGGCACTGCTTTCGATGCTCTTGTGTACGAACCAACAGCACTGCAAATCAGGCACTTAACGTTATATTCAGCAAAAATCACGAAGCCGGTCAAAATCGTTTTCCTTGCCGATATTCAAACGGATAATCCCGGCTGGTACGAACGCAGAGCCTTGCAGCTGGTGAAAGAACAAAAGGCGGACTTGATTTTGTTCGGCGGCGATTACATTCAAGGCGAAGATGCACACGATGAAGAACACATCGTCGAGGCTTTGAATGTAATGCTCAAAGAAGCGGATTTACAGGCACCGCTCGGAGTGTTCGCCGTTGACGGTAATCACGAATTCGGTCAGACAACGCACAAAATTTTTAGCGGTACAGCCGTTCAGGTCAAACAACGGACATCGTCGATTGATGCCGGCGAATTACGGTTGACGTTTTTAAGTCTCGGCAGCAGCGTTGCCAAACGGACGCATCACGATTATTATCAGGATGACCGGTACCGGATTATTATTGGACACACCCCAATTTATGCGATGGCACCGCAGGATGCCGATTTGCTCTTGGCAGGACACACGCACGGCGGTCAGGTACAGATACCTTTTTACGGACCGCCGATAACACATTCCCGCGATTTACCCCGCCGTTGGGCAAGCGGTGTTACGGCAATGGCAAACGGTGCGGTACTATTAGTGTCAAACGGTATTGGAATAGAGCGCGGAGATGCTCCGCTTGTGCGTTTCTGCTGCCGCCCCGACTTTTGGGTCATCGAATTAGTACCAGAGAAAAACCATTAAGGCTGCCTTTCCAACGAAGGGAATCGCTTGAAAATGCAACAGGCTAATGTTATGATACCTGCTTATGTTGCGCTACGGAATTTACGGCGGGGCTTTTGACCCTATTCATCTGGGGCATCTGTTGCTCGCCGAAAATTGTTTGCAGCAAGCGAATCTCGACCGTATTATTTTCGTACCGACTGGCAGTTCGCCTCACAGCAGCGGCAAAGAGGATTATCACGCTTCCGCCGAAGACCGATACAATATGCTCGAAGCCGCTCTGCTCGGCTATGACGAATTTCTTATCAGCCGCTTTGAAATTGACCGCCCGGAAAAAAGTTATACCGTCGAAACGCTAAAGTATTTTCATCGGATATTTGCCCTTACCGAACCGGCACTCTTCCTGATTTTGGGCGCAGATATGTTCAATAATTTGCCGAACTGGCGCGAAGTGCGGGAAATTTGCGAACTGGCACTGCCGCTCGCCGCCGAAAGACCGGATATGCCCCTGCCGTATTTTGCCGCTTTAAGCGGCATCGTGCCGCCGGAGAGGTTAGATGAAATCCGGCAAGCGGCGGTACAAATGCCTCAAATCGGTATATCTTCAACACAGATACGGCAGCGTATTCAAGCCGGCGGCAGTGTTCGTTTTCAAATCCCCCATAGCGTCGAGGCATACATTGCCGCACACGGGATATATGTAAAATAGTAAAACTTTAACTGTTTTTCTAATTATAACGATTATAACGGTCGATACGTGAAGTAGCGGATAAAGTGCAGCAGATGAACTGCCCCGATAAATGCTATGACCACGAAAAAAACCTTAATTCGTTTGTTTTTGGTATCGACGGTATTGATGCTTTCTGCCGCCGCAGGCTGTTCGTTCTGCCAAACCAAACGCGGACACCTTGTCCGCTGCGAATGGGCTATCGAACATAACCGCGTCCCCTGGATAGGCTGTCCGCCGACCTCCGGCTGCGACGATAATGAAGACGGAGACGATGATGACGGACGAAGTTGCGGACTGATGAAACGTCTCAAGAACGGGAAAAACGGCAAGCGGAAAGGCTTCCGTTGGCATTGCGGACTGCGTTCCGAATGTACCGCTCAACGTCCGTGCTGCAAAACTCTCGGCTGCGGTATGACAGTTGACCCTGACGACCCGCAATCGTTTGCGCAACTCGGCGGTGCTGCCCGCGCCTGCGGTCTCACTCCGCTTTGCTCGCCGATGAAGCCCTGCGGTTTAACTCCCAACTGCGGAAAACCCGCCCCTGTCGCATTCAACCCGCAAGCACTGTCGGCAGTTAATCCCGCCGGACGCAATAATCCGTTTATGAACGGAATCAACGGCGGAATGGGAGCAATCAATCTGTCCGGCAATCCGGCAGCGCAGCAAGCGTTGCAGATGCAGCAGGCGTTGCAGGGAACATTAGTCGGCAGGGGCATTGTCCCCGGCGTTTCAACGGTTTCAACCGGCGGTATCGTTGCGGCAATCGGTGTTACTTCGCCTGCCGGAACGATGACGGCTGCCGGTGTGAAACTGCCCAACGGAACAGTCAATCCTAATGCTGTAATGCGGGCTTGCACGATGTCGCCGAACTGTACGGCAGCGCATCCCTGCGGTCTCGTACCGGGCTGCGGTATGGCTGTACCGGCAGCGTCGGTCTCGAATAATGCGACCGTTCTGGCATCGGCACTAATGGCGCAGGGTTCGGCAAGCGGCGTAATGCAAGCCGGTACAATGGTCAATCCGATAACGAATCAGCCGGTCAGCGGTCTGACGATGAACGGTTATCCGCAGGCTGGTTACCCGCCGATTGGTTATTCGCCGACGGGCTATTCGCCGGGTCATCCGCGTTTTGACGGCAATACGCCGCTCAACGCAGAGCAGGAGCAAGAGGAAGAACCGAGTGCCGAAGAAGAGGCGATAGCAGAGCGGCAAGCGCAAATGCCTGTACCGCGTTTTTATCCCGTTCCGTCTAAACCGGTTTTTCAGCGCAGCGAAGGTTTGCCGGGTACACAGGGGACGAAACGCAATCAGTTGCCGGTGCCGACAATACCGGCGAAAACGGCAAAGCCGGCGAATACCGTGAGCAGGTATCAGAACGATGCGGCGGAACCGGCATTGTCCGACGCAGAGTTGCATACGGCATTGGACGAAGCGTATTTACAGGGTGTTTCGGCAGCGATGAACGAAGTCGAGCGTGAAATAACTTTGCAGCAACAGGCAGCAAACAAAAAGAAATTGCAGCAGCAAATCGCGTCGCAAACGCAGATGGTTCATCGGAATATCGCCAATATCCATAAAGAGACGGAGGTCATCACTCCCTTTTCTTCGGCAACTTCTGCCGTCTTAAATCCGCAGCCGCAGCCGCAGCTGCCGCGGCTGCAAGTGTATTCTGCTCCGGCGGTTCAGCGTCCGCTTGAAGACCGTTTGACGGGAATGTTCAAGTCGGCGGTATCGGGTCTTAATGCCGGAGTGAACGGGTTATTTGCTGCCCAGCCGCAGCCGGCGGCACGGACGGCAAAGGAGACGAAGAGTGTCGTTTCCGCTTCTAAAGTTTCCGCCTCTAAAGTTGCTTCGGCACCGGCGAAACCGGGAACGTACAAGAGCAAGGCGTTGTCAGGTTTAGCCCCTGAAGCCGAACCGCTGCCGCTTGTCCAGCAGGCACAGTATGAACGCGAGATACCAAGACCATAAGGTACTACAAGGTACTACAGACGCAGCGGCAACTCTTCTATCATTGCTTTCGCTGCGGCTTCGACGGCATCCTGCCAGCGGCTTTGCGGCGACTTCTGATGCGCAAAAATAATGCCCCGCGAATTATTGACGATTGCCCCTAAACCGTCCGAACGGAACGCCCCCTGCACATCCTTTGCCGTACCGCCCTGCGAACCGTAACCCGGTACAAGGAACCACGCCGTCGGCATTACCGACCGCAATTCGGTTAACTGTTGCGACCAAGTTGCACCGACAACCGCCCCGACACTGCCGTCTGTTTGTTGAGCCAGACGTTCGACATACTCCGCAACGTGGCGGTACAGCGGTTGAGTGCCGCATTGTAAATCCTGCAACATTCCGCCGCCCGGATTCGAGGTCTTCACGAGAACGAAAATGCCCGCAGCCCGCTCAACACAAACTTTCACGAACGGGTCAATCGAGTCGCTGCCGAGATACGGCGAAACCGTCAGCGCATCGGCACCCCAGGCACTGTCTTTGCCGAGAATACCGGCAGCATACGCTTCGGCAGTCGAACCAATGTCGTTACGCTTGCCGTCAAAAATCACAAGAAGCCCCTTTGACCGGGCATAACGGATAATCCGTTCCAACGCGGACATTGCTGCCGGACCGTATTGTTCAAAAAACGCCGCCTGCGGTTTGACTGCCGGCACGAGCGGTGCAACGATGTCGATAATTTCTGTACAGAACCGCTCGAAGGACTCGGCAACGCTGCCGGTCTTAACGGCATCAGGCAGTGACTCATAACGGGGGTCAAGCCCTACCAAAACAGCATTTCCTTTATCCCGAACCGACCGCGTTAAACGCTGTGAAAAAGTCATATTGATTTGTCGTAAATTCTATACGTCTTTGTCCGCACGGCACCGCCTTTTTCCAAACTGCCGCGGCTGAACGAATTCGACTCCAGTACCCAGGAGAATTCCGCATTTGTGATGCCGCTCTCCATTACTTTCGGTACTAAACCGTTGAGCAGCAGCAAACCGAGTCCCTGCATCTGGTACTCCGGCAGCACGTTTGTACTGATGACCCGAATCGACTTTATCTCTTCTTTGCGGCGCAGCAGTTTGTATATGTTCCGCAGCGAAAGTCTGCCGCCGATTTCTTTGATTCGCTGATTAAAGTCCGGCAGGGCAAACGATGCTCCGACCATTTTGCCGTCCAGTTCGACTGCCGTCGTTAACTGCGGCACGATAAGATATTTCAGGAAAAATGCCATCTCTTTGATTTCTTTTTCCGACATCGGCACAAACCCCCAGGTGTTTGTAAGCGACCTGTTGTAAATGTACAGAAAACGTTCGACATCACGCTGAAAATGCTTGGTATCGACCGGACGAATGACGGCTCCTGTCCGTTCCCGCAAACGGTCGCAAATCGGCTGCAACTTTTCATTTATTTTCGGCAGCATCCCGATTTCACCCCAATACGCATACAAATCCTGTGTCTTCGCAAAGCCGTTGTCTTCAAAAAGTTTCTCGTAGTACGGCGAATTATACGTCATCATAAACATCGGCGGCGAATCGAAGCCGTCAATGAGCAGTCCAACGGTATGATTCAGCGACGGATTGACAGGTCCCCGCATCACGGTACAGCCGCGTTGTTTTAGCCAATCGGCACTTTCGGCAAACAGTGCGCCGGCAGCGTCTTTATCCTCAATGCAGTCGAAAAAACCGATGAAGCCGGTGCCGTCGTTATAGCGGTCAATGTGTCCCCGGTTCCAGATAGCGCAAATCCGTCCCAGCACACGTTTGCCGTCAACAGCGATAAAAGCCTGACATTCATTGCGTTCGTAAAACGGGTCTTTGTGTCCGAAGAACCGAAAGCCGGCGAGACCGCTTTGCTCGATACGCATCTGCGGCACCCAATTCGGGTCGTTCCGGTAAACCGACCAGGGAAAATTCAGAAACGCCTTTTGCTGCGACCAAGTTATAACTTTCATTAAATTAAAAATTGAAAATAAAAAACGGCAAGGAAAACAAACAACGGGAAATGTAATGATGCAAATTATTTTTCATTTTCAATTTTCCGTTGATTTACACACTCCGCACATTGTCTTTCCGCAGCAACATTCTGTCAGGCGGGACAAATAGTTAATGTAATCCGAATTGCCCCGAATACCGACTATTGTTTTATCGACGGTCGTTTGCTGACGTACCAAATGACCGGCATCCAGGTCGAGTTCAATTTCGCCGCTCGAAAAACTGTCTGCCAATTTGACTTCCTCGTTTGCCTTTAGCCCCGGTGTTAAAACCTGCGATACAAATGAAATGTTTGCCAAACCGTTGTTCAGATTCTTCAGTGTAAACCGCTGCTGTGTTTTTACTTTTTTGACCGACCGGTCCGGCAGCCGCAACTCCTTGATGGGCATCTGTTCTGTCCAGTCATCGCCGGTACCGACAGGTTCTTCCGGTAAAAGTATCGTTATCCGGTTTTCACTGTAACTGCCGGCATAAATCCGCAGCGGCTTTTTCGTTGTCCTGCCCTGCGGCGTAATTGTTATATGTGCCAGCGGAACGCCGACTTTACCTTCGAGGTTTGCAAAGGCAGCCGGTATCGTTTTGTCCCGCTTGCTGTTGTATGACGCATCGTCCCTGCCGGTCTGCTTTTGCTGCATTTCAATATCGTTCACGCTGTATTCAAACGCCGCATTGCCGGCGGAATCAACTTCCAGCATTTTCCAAATCTTAACTGACCGGCTTAACGTTTCGACGATTTCTTCTCTGCCGGAAACGACTGTTTTCATCTTTAACGTTTGCAGTACATTCCAGCGGAGCAACTGCAATTCTTTTTGTCCCCGCTTAAAATGATAACGCAGCGTCTGCTTTGCCGACGGCTCCGCAAAGAGAGCGGACAAAACCCCCAGACCGGCAGCGGACAAAACAAAAAACTCGCGGCGGAACATCAATTCTCGGTTAAAAAGTTTTTCTCTTGCAATTTTTCACAAAATAGGGGACAATAAGGGTGGATACCTTTCTGTAAATTGAGAATAGACAAAGGAAATAACTTTGCATTATTACGCTGTTATGCTTCCGTTTTCCGCATTATCAATTCTCCATTTTCAATCCGCTAATTGTCCTTTGTTCACTGCCTTTTGTCAACCGCTATGAAACGCTCCGCATTTACTCTCATTGAATTGTTAGTCGTTACCGCTATCATCCTCCTGTTGGCGGGTATTCTGATACCTGCCGTCAACGGAGCGAGAGAATCCGCCCGCCGTGCGCAGTGTATTGCCCGGCAGCGCGACATCGTTACGGCAATGACCGCGTATCATACCGAAAA
>JAITQJ010000045.1 GCA_031288955.1 Planctomycetaceae bacterium
CAGCCTGAACAGCAGGCAAGAGTAGGGCAACAAGTATGCCGATGATGGCAATGACGACGAGAAGTTCGACTAACGTGAAGCCGATTCTACCAGATTTCTCTCTCTCTCTCTCTCTCTCTGATTCGCGCTCTCTAGAGAGGTCGGTTTTGCAGCATTACGCTGCGGTAAACATTGTGTGAACATAGCAGTTCTCCTTTCAAAATGTGGAGTTACAATATGGCAATGTACCATATTTTCCAAAATTATTCTACCGCATAAACGAACAAATGTCAAGGGGAAAGTTTTTGTTTTTCGTTTTTTGGATACATCGGGGAGATTCCTCTCTCCTCCCGGTATGAGGCTTATGAACCGTTGGTTGCTAGTTATCCTTTTTCAGACTACAATAACGATAACGAAAAATGAACAATGAAATTATGAACGAGACGGCAATTATCCAGCAACTGTTATCCGATTTGCTCATTATCCTTTCCGCTGGATTCATCGCCGGTGTCGTTTGCAAACGGCTGCGGCTGCCGATGGTCGTCGGCTATCTGCTCATCGGCGCACTCATCGGAAGCGGTGTTCTCGGCATTTTCAAGTCCAATCCTGCCGAAGACCAATCTGACGGAACAACCATCAATATCGTCAAAACAGAGGAAGCCGGCGACGGTTCGGCTGCTGCCAAAGCCGAAAAAAAAGATGACAACGGACACGATACGCCTGATGCCGTCATTGCCGCTCCGTCCGAGCAGCCGATTGCCGATGCCGGGTTAATCGCGAACAAAGACTTTGATTCCAAAGAAGAAGAACACATTCTTGTTCTTGAAGCCAACGCTGTCGAACACCGTATTCTTGACCAATTTGCCCATTTTGGGGCAAATCTGCTGCTGTTCGCTATCGGTATTCATTTTTCGCCTTCGGAATTAGGACGCATTTGGAAACATTTTCTCGCCGGCGGTCTGATTCAAATGCTCGGCGTAATCGTTCCCTTCGGTTTGTTTTTTCAACTCTTCGGTTTCGACTGGAAAGTCGGCGTTGTTCTCGGCTGCGCTGTTTCATTAAGTTCAACCGTTCTCGTTTTCAAATCGCTGGAAGATATGGGACTCGCTACATCGCTTTCCGGTCTGCGTGCCGTTGCAATACTGCTGTTTCAAGATGTTGCCATCGTGCCGCTGCTGGTGATTATCGGCATTTTATCGGCAATGACGAACGGAGCAGTAACAACGGTTTCACCGGCGGCAATGCTCATCGGCTTGGCGGTCAAGTCAACGGTGTTTCTTACTTTCATCGTCGGGCTTCGGGGAATTTTTGTCCGCTTTATCGTGCCGTTTCTTTTGGATTTGCGGAACGTCGAACTTATCGTTTTGTTCACGATGATTCTTTTTATCGGTGTTTGCGGTGTTGCCGGTTATCTTGGTTTGCCGGGCGCATTAGGAGCATTGGCAACGGGAGTCGTGTTAAGCGATACCCGGCTGACGCATCAGGTTTCGGCAATTACCGTAGCAATGCGTGAAACGTTTTCGGCTATCTTTTTCGTCTCGCTCGGTGCGCTTTTTGACCCGCACATTCTGTTTACGATGCCTATTGGAACGCTTGGTATGCTGTCCGGCTGCTTATTTCTCAAAACGGCAGCCGCCGGTCTCGCTTTTTGGGTTCTCGGCTTATCTTTTGTACCGGCGATGGCGATGGGACTCGGACTGTCGCAACTTGGGGAATTGTCTTTTATCCTGATTGCACAGGGTTATGCGGAAAAAATGTTTTCGTATGATGTGTATCAGATGATTCTTTTTACTGCATTGACTTCGATACTTTTAACGCCGCTGTTTTTGAAAATTGCGCTGGCATTTTCGCATCATCAGCCGATGATACACCACGATGATACGAACGACCCTGTTATTTTTCCCGAAGATATGTCGAAGCGGGCATTGGTTGTCGGGCTTGGTCCGACGGGAGCGCAGGTTGCCGCTTTTTTGGAGACCTCCGGTTTTGAATTATCGCTGATTGATATGAATCCGGTCAATTTGCATCCGTACGCACAGCACGGCTTTCAAACGATTGCCGGCAATGCAAATGATTTGGCAACGTTAAAACTGGCGGATGTAAAGATGGTATCGCTCGCCGTGATTTCAGTTCCGAACGATTCGTTTGCCGGAGAGATAGTTGATGCCGTTCGGGCATTGAACGACCATTGTATCGTCGTGGCACGCTGCCGGTATTCGGCGAACATTGTCAAATTGGAGCAGGTCGGGGCGAACATTGTTTTGTGCGATGAAAAAGAATTAGCACATACTGCCGTTGAAACCTTGGAGAAATTACTGCATTAGAATTTTAATTGAACATTTCACGGGATAATGCCGATACCACAGGCAGGGTTGTGTTGTAGGCGGAGCGATTCCTGCCGTTAGATATGCCGAAGTTTATTTTTTTCCTCGCTGTTTTTGCCCTGTTTGCCGGTTGTTCCTTGCTCCAAAAGGAACCGCGTCCGAACATTGAAAATACGCCGCCGTATTATCAAAACGATAAAACGCTCACCGAAGCGCAGATGTACCATAACGACAGCGTCAAGGGAATGGCAGAAGGAGTGCATATCGTCCGCAACCGTGAAATGGAGGAACTGGAGAAGGCAAACAAATTGGCGGAAAAAGATGAACTCTGGGAACAAGATTATCAGAAAACAATGGAACGCCGCTCCAAATGGTCGAATTGGTTCAAAAAAGGACAGGATGAAACCTTGATGATGAGCGACAAGGCGAAAGAAATAAACCGCAATCTAAAATAATTGAGAATGAGAGTTGATGATAGGGCGAAGACGGGGAATGTGTACAGTTCACGATGACGTTTTTGGCGGCACAGTATAACCCGATTATCAATTCTTTTTCAGGAGTACGCAGATGAGAGGTAACGGTTGGCAAATTGCAGCGATAGCGGCGATAATTTTCGCCGTCATTCTTATTGTCCCGATTGTGATAATGGGACGCGGCTGGAGTGAAATGAATGACCGGATGAAGAAAGCCGAAGCCGGTCAAGCGGAGACGGCTCAGAAAGCATCTAAATTAGAGGGCGACAATAAAATCCTCAAAGGGCTTATCGGCAAAGAAGATACGCAGACCGACGACGTGAAGAAACAGCACGGCGAAGATATGAGCAGCGTTCTGCCGGGAGAAAATGCAACGACTCAAACGTATCACGCTGCCGTAGTACAGTTGGATAGCGACCTGAAAAAAGAGCGGGAAGAGCATAAGGATACAAAGGAGGAACTCGCCCAACTTCAAAGCGATTATGCTAACGCTAAAGCCCTGCACGACAGCATTGTAGATAAGGCAAGAGCGGATTTGGCAACAGCAGAAAAACAGCGGGACGTAGCCACTGAAAAGTTTGACCGCACTTTGAAAACGAACGCCGGAAAAATGCAGAAGCAGGAGCGGATACACTCCGAAGGTCTTGCCGCGGCGAACAAAAAAGCCAGTGATGTCGAAGCGGAAAAAAATAAAATTGCCAAAGAACGCGATAATGTCGCCGATACGAACACGACTCTTGCCGAACAAATTGATGCCATCCGTAATCCGAATGTCGAGCATCCGGCAGGAAAAATTCTGTCCGTTGACCAGAGGTCGGGCTTGGCTGTCGTTAACGTGGGCAGCAGCGACGGTTTGCTTGTTCGGACAATGTTCAGCGTTTATGATGCAAAAATCACGGGCTTGTCTTTTGCATCCACGATTACCGGCAAGACAGACCCCGTCTATTGTGATGTCTGCAAGCGTGAAATTTCGCTCTCGACGAGCAAAGCAAGCATCGAAGTAATGCGTATTTTAGACGCACACCGTGCCGAAGTACGGATACTCGATGATGTATTAACCGACCCGATAACCGTCGGCGATGTCATCTATTCGCCGATTTGGAAACCGGGACAGGTTCAGCGTTTCGCCCTTTGTGCCAATATGACACTGCCGGGCGTGGACAAAAAGTCCGGCTGCGAAATGCTCCGCCGTCTCATCGAAGCGAACGGCGGGGTCGTGGACTGCTGGATTAACGAAGAAAACGACGAAAAATTATTGGCTGCCGACCGGATTGAAGGTTCTATCTCGAAATCGACTTCGTTCGTTGTCGTCAATGATGATGTTTCAGCCGAACCCGATGCGGAAGTATCCAGAGCAGAAGATTATCTGCTGAAAAAGGCGCAGGAGTTTGCGGTACGAAAAATTAGTTTACAGAATTTGCTCAACCGGATGGGCTGGAAAAATGTTACGCCGGAGTACGGTTTCGGCGAGAACATTTTCACAAAAGATATGCGTGTCAAGCCGGGCGAACCGCGGCTGTCGCACGGCAGAACGACAGACCTTTTCAAGCCGGATAATGCAAAATCCCGTTTGAGTGCGAAAGATATACCGTCGAGACAGTCTGAAGGCAAAATATCAGATTTTTACGGCGGCAAAGCACCGGCGATAAATCCGTCCGGCGGTAAAATCAGCGAACTCTTCACGCCGGGAAAACCAAAGACCCCCGAATGACGAATGACGTTAGGCACTGATATTATCGAGTGTGAACGGATTGCCGCGATGCTGGAGCGGCACGGGGAACATTTTACCCGGCACGTTTTTACGGATGCGGAGATTCGTTACTGCGAAGGGCGAAAAAATACGGCGCAGCATTTTGCAGGACGCTGGGCGGCAAAAGAGGCGGTATTGAAGGCACTCGGTACGGGCTGGATAAGCGGTATTTCCTGGAAGGATGCAGAGGTTGTATCCTTGGCATCGGGCAAACCCGTGATGGTGCTTCACGGAGGGGCTGCTGAAGCAGCGCAGCGGCAGGGTATTTGTGATGTGCTTATCAGCATTTCACACTGCAAGTCTTATGCTGTTGCGACAGCAGTTGCTGTCTAACTCCGCTTGACTGTCTTGGGGCATACGCTCCCCGCTCTTGCGGACCAACTCTTTTGTCATCGCAGCCGTTATATGATAGAATGGACGCAATGCTGAAACGCCGCGGATTCATTCTCGTTGTCGTCCTTATCGTCGTTGTTTTAATGACGCTCTCCGTCTATGCGTTCTCCCGGTTTATGCTCGCCGAACGAAAAGGGACTGATATGTCGCTGCGGCAAACCCAGGTGCGGCTCCTCGCCGAGTCCGGCTCCGAATATCTGCGGATGTTTCTCGCCCAAGACCAAACTTCGCTGTTAAACCTCGGCGGTGTTTATGATAACGAATCCGAACTCTGCGGACATATCGTTACAGACGGCACAATATCAATGACCGGTCCATCCGCAGGAACACAAACAACCGCCGGCAGCATTGATGACCGCGATGTCGGACGCTTTTCCGTCATTGCCCCGATGCTCTCCGAAGACGGAGTTTTGACCGGCGAAAGTATCCGCTACGGTCTCGAAGACGAATCGGCAAAACTCAATCTGCGCTGGATTATGCAAATCGAAACAGCACAGCCGGGTGATGGTCGAACAATGCTGATGCGGCTGCCGGGAGTCACCGAAGATATTGCCGATGCCCTGCTCGATTGGATGGACGAGGACAGCGAAGAGCGGGATTACGGTGCCGAAGACGAATACTACGGACAACTTGACCCGCCGTATTATACCCGTAATGCCCTGCCGGATTCGCTTGACGAATTGCTGCTTGTTCGGGGTATTACGCCGAAACTGCTCTACGGTATCGACTGGAACCGAAACGGCGTTATCGACCTCGGCGAACCGGACGAATCAACGCTTGATGAGTTTGATGTCTATGACGGTTCGCTGAATCTGGGACTGATTTCGCTCCTGACTCTCGACAGCCGCGAACCGATGTTTTCGCCCGAAGGTTTACCGAAGATCAACGTCAATATGGACGACCTCGAAGAGTTGCGGACTCAATTAGCAGAGTGTTTTGAAGACGAAACGTGGGTCGATTACATTATTCAATACCGGCAGCAAGGCGCGGGTACTCAAGGTACGGGTACTCAAGGTACGGGTACTCAAGGCGCGGGGGCTGCAACCGCAACCGCTGCCCCGTCAGGCGGTTCGCCGGCAACTCTCAATTCGCTCCTTGATTTAGTCGGCAATACCGGTTCGCCGTTTGCGGATGACCCGGACGAGATGAACGAGTATCTGCCGCTGTTGTATGATAATTTAATGTTGGGCGGTCAGCCGGCAGCCGGACGTATTAACATCAATCAGGCTTCCCGGACGGTTCTGCAACTATTTACGGCACAGGAAAGCGAATCGGCAGACGCTGCACTGCTGCTGTTGGGGGCTGCGGCGGAGGTGATGCCTGCTGCCGATGCGGGTGTGCCGCCGATTGATTTAACGGATTATATTGAAGACATTTTGGCGGAGCGCGTTATCGACCCGTATCAGATTGAAGCACCGGAAATGAATTATCCGTTTTGGATTTACACGCACGGCATTGTAACCGATTTGGCGGAGATGAAACAGATTGAGCCGTATTTTTGCGGACAGGGGGCGGTGTTTAAGGCAAGCATTGCCGGACGTTTCGATGAAAAGCCGCCGACAGCGCGGTTAGAGGTTTGGATTGATGCGTCGGAGTGCGGAATTCAGCAAACGGACGATACCGCCGGTACAAATACCAGTGCAAACGGAAACAGTACGCAGATTCCGCCGGCAGCCGTCATTCGTTTTCGGGACATTACACAACTCGGTCCCGGTTATGCTGCGGAACTTTTGGGAACGAACAATGACCGGCAATAATTTT
>JAITQJ010000002.1 GCA_031288955.1 Planctomycetaceae bacterium
GCTACCGGCGGAAGCACTATCAGTACCAGCGAATAATGCTGCTCTAACATATCAAGCAATTCCCGGAACCGTCCGTCGCCAAGCAGTTCGTACGGGTCTGAGTCCAACTGTCCTGCCGAAAGCAGATGCAAATTCGGCTCTTTTTCATTCGTCACCACGGCTTCGCCGAAACCGTTGCGGAACGACAACACGTCTGCTAAACCGAGACCGGTCTCCTCATTCCCGAAGAGCAGATGCAGCCTGCCGACACGCATATCCGCATCAATAAGCAGTACGGGTCCGCTTTTCATTTGTGCCATCGCTACGGCAATCTGAACCGCAAGGAACGTTTTTCCATCGTCTCCGGCAACGCTCGCCACAGACAGTGTTTTGCATCTGCGGAACGGGTCGCTGAGCAGCAGATGTGTACACCAGTTATGCACGCTTTCACGGTATCTTGCCATCCGTTTTCGGAATGTTCCGCCGTGTACCCAGGAAACCGGCGGTTCCATAATTTCACCAATGAGAACCTGCGGCATCGCCCGGCGGATTTGCGAAACGTGATACAAACGCGGTTTCATCCGTTCGACGGCGATGCCCAGCAACAACGGAAAACAAAACATTCCAACCGCACCGGCACAAACCATCATAAGTTGCTTCATCATATCCGGTGCCACCGGTGTCGTTGCCCGCCGCTGTAACGTAATCTGCTCCGGTGCGAACCGTTCGGCGGCAAGTGTTACAAGGCGTTCGGACAGTGCATCAAGAACCTTGTTGATACGTCCGAGACTGGCTTGGTCGAACGTAACATCAGCGATACTCGTTGACCGGGTGCTGGATTTATCTAACTGTTCTTTGTATTTCTGCTGCAATTCCTGAACCTGAATCTCTGCGGTGCGGATTTGCATAGTGCGTTCCCAAATTTGCTGTTCGATGTTGGCGCGAATCCCCAACTGAATGGACTGCCCTTTGGTGTTTTTCGCTCCTTCGAGGAGATCTTTGATAGACTTCTCCATATCGGCGATTTGTGTATCAAGATTTTTGATACGGGGGTCATCGGGACGCGTTAATATCGGTTTCAACTCTTCCTTGCGTGCCCGTGCGGCATCAAGTTTAAGATTCAACGCTTGCAATTCAGGGTCGTTTTGTATCGCCTGATAGAGCATTGATTGCGGGATATTTTCAGGATGTTCCAGCGTTTCTTTGTACATCTTCTGTTCAGCACGGAGACCGATGAGTCTGTTTTCGGCAAGAGCGGCATCCCGCATCAGAGATTCTCCCTGCCCGATACCGGCTGCCATACCTTCCTGACCAGCAGCCGCTCCTTGCAGTGCGGCTTTTTCTATTTTACTGCGGATAGCATCCTGATAAAAATGTGCAAGAGAAGTCTGCCGCGACATTTCCGCATTTAACTGACGGATCAGATGGTTACTGCTGTCTTGAGACTGCAAGTTGTAATATTCAAAATACGCATCAACGACGGCGTTGACGATTTTTTCTGCCTCGTCGGGCAAATTACAAGCAATCGAAACGATAACGATTTCCGATTTTCCGTCCGTTTTGATGATGAGTTGCTTCGCCAGCCAGCCGGCTTTGTCCCTTTCCCGAATAATACACGGCAATTTCGCCACATCCGCATTTTCCAACGCCTTTTCGAGAATCGTCAGACTCCGCATCAACGCAAACTGTGTGTTGACGTATTCGTCGTACTTTACCTGCGTTTTCTCATCGTAAATAAACTTCGGCTTCTCGGAAAAAATCCGAATCCAAGCCTGTGCGGTGTATTTTGCCGGAAACGCAAGATACAGTATTCCGGCAGTGAAAAGCGAAAGAAAAATAGCAAGCGGCAGCGACCATTTCCAATGCCGCTTCAAGCCGGACACTAACAATAACACCAATATCTGCGGTGTCATTCTCGAAGACTCAACCGGGTCGAGAATCGGTGCCGAACGCGGCGGTCTCTGATGATGAAGCAACTCGTTAGAGAGATTTGTCTGCTGATAATACGCATCGCCTGCCGGAGCATAGGCAGGCTGTTGAGCGAATCCCGGTTCGGGCGCATATACCGGTTGTTCGGCTGCGTACCCCGGTCCCGCCGCAACACCGGCATCATACTCATTCGGCGGCAATGGGGCAGACATTCCTACTCCCGCCGCTGGCGGTTGGCTGCCTTCCAATGGGACTTCATTATTCTGTGACATAGTGACTCATCCCACATAAACGGGAAATTCGACAATACTCCGCTTGTTTATCGTCAATTACCGGCAGAAAAAAGAATAATTAGAAAGAAACAACGGATAACCGGCAGAAACGGAAATTTTAACGGTACCCATTTCGTGTCTCCGATTATTCATTATTCCTTCTCAATTATACTTCGACCCGCCGGAACGCTTTGCCGAGATACCAAATGAAAACGCCGAATAGAATGACCGCAACGACGGCAAAAACTAATCCTGAAAATTCGTCAGCAACAACATTCGGATTTTGTCCCTCTTTTGTCATCCATTCGACAAACGGGTAAAAGTGCATTAGCAGAATCCCCGTCAAGGCGATTCTGGACGCATTAACAAACAACGCCAGCGGAACGGCAATGATGACGATAAGTATATTCTGCCACCAGGGACGGCGCATAAACAGTACCGCAGCAAAAGCAATCGCCAGAATACTAATCAGGAATCGCAGTCCGCTGCACGCGGCTTCTACGCCGAGTTCCATTGTACTCAAACGAATCGTGTTCTTTATCGGAATAGCCGGTTCGCCGATGATTTGCAGCAGCACGGCAGCAAACTGGGCGGCAAATGCTTGCAGATGATTACGCATCAGCACATCGAACACAAACGGCAACTGAAACATAAATATCAAAAGGCACAACGACGGCAAAGCCCAGAGAAAAACCTTTGTACCGTAGAAAAACCAAACGAGACCGAGAATCCAGAAGAAAATCGACCATTCCTCGATGGCATCCATACGTTGTACACCGGCAAAGAAACGCATCAGTGTATAAATGATAATCGGAAACAGACCGAGCCAATCGGGAGAATAACGTGTACCGGGATAGGACTTTCGCCGGGCATACAGAAAATACGCCGTGAGCGGGATGATGAGCAGCCCGTGTCCATAATCAATGGAGTTCAGCCAGGCGTGAGTGATATTTCCCCAAGCGGGCAAGGAAGCCCAAATGCACAACGGCACCGCAACGATGAGCAGGATAAAGAGCCGGCTTTTTTCAAAAGCGGCATCAATAGGAGCATAAACCCGCTGTACCACGGCTCGTTTGATGACAGGACGCGGAGCATCGCCGGACGGAGTATGTTTTTCCGCTTTGGCTTGGGCACCGCCGCCTGTTGTGAAGTCGGCGCGTTCCCGTTTTGGGATTTCGCCAGCGGGCAAATTCTGAGCCTTAAAGCGTTGCCCGCCTTCTTCTTTAGCCGATTGGTTGGGATTGGTTTGGTTATCTGACATAATCGTTTTGTGGAAAAACGGTCAATGGAGTGTACTGAATATATGCCATTATACCACAATTTTTCCAAATTCAAGCAATAAAATAAAAAATCCTTAAAAATTGCTCAAAAAATCTATATGATGGGTGAGAGTCTTAAATTACTGTACCATAAACGCTGCCTGGTCGAATCGTAAAATCGTGTCGATAAGTTTGCGGTTGTCTATCGGTTTCGTTAAATAAGCGTTGCAGCCGACCGTCAGCGTTTTTTCGCAGTCTCCTGTCAAGG
>JAITQJ010000047.1 GCA_031288955.1 Planctomycetaceae bacterium
CATTTGCCGCCCTTTATTGATGTCGAAAAAACAACTTACTGTAAGAAACAGTATAGCCAGTTTGTGTCGATTCCGCAATACCAAAATACCTGTATCTATACAAAATTAAGCAATACCACGTTTTACCAGTGTTGGTATTACGAAGAGCGTAATCGGGGATAATGCCGTGAATCCACTTTTTATTTGGGTCGTCCTTTCTGGGGTCATAGATACCTGCTAAAACTTCCTGTGATAATTGAACGCTTTCGTAAATGTTTCGGAATTCTTTCGGCTTTGCTTCGACAACGAAGCCGGAATCAGCATTATGCGGCAGCGTAAACTCACTGGAAAAAGCGGTCAAAAAATTGTTCTCTGCTTTTTCTGCCTTTGCTCCGCTTTGCGTTTGCCAGTTGTCCCGATTACGCAAATGCTTTTGTTCCCATTTTGATTACGATTGTTTATTTTTATCAGCCCATTCATAACCTTTATCGGTAACATTGAATACTTCACGTTTTGGACTTGCTGCTTCAATCAATCCGGCATTTTCCAACTGCTTATAAGATCCTTTTACTTCGGCTTCTCCACGATTATTGTTGACATCCTTCCGACGTTTGAATGAGCCAAACGCTAAACCGCCAAAATGTGGTAACAGAATCAGTGACCCTCCATCTTCCACCGCCGCAATTAACAACTGCCTTGCCATATCGCCAATTTGGGGTTCTTCTTTTGCGCCGCCTCCCGACACGGACATCGCTGGTATTCCAGAAACCAATAACGTTAGATGGTCAAAAAGTTTATCGCCAAATTCCTGTTTATTTTCGTATTCGCCGTATAGCGATTTGTCATGTACAGAATCCTTGAAATCCTTAACAGATTGAAATTGTTTCGTATCGTGGTCTTGCGGCAAAGGTTCCTTTGAAAAATAAATCATTGCGGGTTTGTTTACTTTGATATGTCTTTCATATTCTTCAACAGAACCGCTTGGATATTCATCCGTTGGTGTTCCCACACGCTGCCAAAAAACTCCGATTAAAATATCTGCGTTTCGCAGAACTTGTTGATTGATAACGTCTTGTGGCGGATTTCCCGATTGCGGGTATGAGTGCGTATCCCAACCTATCGGCAAAAGAATTTTTTGTTCTTTCTGCGAGTGAAGTGAATTCCAACGATCAATCACCTCCCGAACAATTCGCCGTTCTTCCATAACATCACTTGGAGACGCAATGAAAATCCGATAAACTGTTGCGGAAAATCCCAAATTGGCTGCTACTGTTTGCGACATTTTTTTATAGATTGTAGTATTACTGAATGCAATGTCTTATTATATCGCAAATCACAACGGCGGGACAAGTCCCGCCGTGTTCGGTTGCGCTATCTTACGATAGCGGTTCTGATTTGCAGCGTTCATCACTCCGCTTGCTGCCGTTTCACTTCGTCTGCAATTTTTGTTTCGGAAAGTCCAAGCACCTTTGCAATGCCCAAACCGCAGGTCTTGTCCGCCTGATAAAATCGGGCAAGCGCACGGATTTGGATTGCCTCCGGCACACCGCCCATCGATTCCGCAACGTTATGATGAAGACGTTCCTGCTCGCCCTTCGGCAACAGCCGGTACAAGTCGCCCGGCTGCGTGTAGTAATCCTTGTCCTCGCGGTGATTATGATTGAACGCCGTCCCGTCCAAGTCCAACGGCGGTTCCTGTGCATAAGCACTCTGCGCCGGACCGCCGAAACTGTTCGGCTCGTAATTGACCGACCCGCCGCCGTTGCCGTCAAAACGCAGCGAACCGTCCCGCTGATAATTATGCACCGGACACTTCGGCGCATTGACAGGCAAACTCTCAAAGTTCACTCCAATCCGATAACGATGAGCATCGGCATAAGCAAAGAGCCGACCTTGAAGCATTTTATCCGGCGAGAAACCGATGCCCGGTACGACATTGCCGGGGTCAAACGCCGCCTGTTCCACTTCGGCAAAGTAATTCTCCGGGTTGCGGTTCAACTCGACCGTACCGACTTCGATAAGCGGATAATCCTTTTGACTCCACGTCTTCGTCAGGTCAAAGGCATTGAAGCGGTACGTCTTCGCTTCAACTTCCGGCATAATCTGCGCGTACATTTTCCACTTCGGGAAGTTGCCTTTCTCAATGTTCTCGAACAAGTCCCGCTGCGAGTATTCTCTGTCCGTTCCGACAATTTGAGCGGCTTCGACATTCGTCCAGTTGGCGATACCCTGCTGCGTTTTGAAATGAAACTTGACCCAAACCCGCTCGTTCTTTTCGTTCCAGAAACTGAACGTGTGGCTTCCGAAACCGTGCATCTGCCGCAGGTTTTTGGGAATCCCGCGGTCACTCATCAGTATCATTACCTGATGCAGCGTTTCCGGCGAGAGCGACCAGAAATCCCAAGCGGCAGTTGCGCTGCGGAGATTCGTCTTCGGGTCGCGTTTTTGCGTGTGAATGAAGTCGGGAAATTTGAGCGGGTCGCGGATGAAAAAGACCGGCGTGTTGTTGCCGACCAAGTCCCAGTTTCCTTCTTCGGTGTAAAACTTGAAGGCGAAACCGCGAACGTCCCGCTCGGTATCGGCTGCTCCCCGCTCACCGGCAACGGTCGAGAAGCGGATGAAGAGCGGCGTTTGTTTGCCGATTTTTGAGAAGACCTTTGCCTTCGTGTATTTCGTGATGTCGCCGGTGATGGTAAGCGTACCATAAGCACCGCTTCCTTTGGCGTGAACGACTCGTTCGGGAACCCGCTCGCGGTTAAAGTGAGCGATTTTTTCCATCATCCAGACGTTTTGGAGCAGGGCGGGACCGTGCGGACCGGCGGTCTGAATGTTCTGATTGTCAGCAACCGGCGCACCGGCTTGCGTCGTTAATGTCTTCGTCATTGTTTTACCCTTGTAAAAAGAGAATCATTCGATAGAATGGTGCAGCAACGATTATAGACCGATTTAACATCAACGGCAATACAGGTAAATCTTTTTTTGGGTAGATATAGGGGACGGCGAGGCAAAAAACCAGAGCCGCAATCGTAAAATTGCGGAAATTACGGATTCTGACGCAGCGCAATCTTACGATTGCGGCTCTGAAATAGAACAACATAAAACCGGTGACACAGTTGCCGTGTATAGCAAGATAAAAAACGCCGACGACATCGTGTATGAAACACAACTCGCCGGCGGGACGGGCGGCAACGGGGACATATCTCCTAGTCATTGCTGACGACAACCACTTGAGTCCATTATCGGTTAATTCCGTAAAAAGTCAAGAGGATTCTCCGCTGTCTATTTTTCTCCGCTTGGCGGCGTTGCTTTAATTGAATGTTTTATGCCGTCAAATGCTTGCTCGAAGTTCTCTCCGAAATCATCTTCTTCTCGTATCTGACGGAATTGTTTGTATCCGCCGCTTAACTTTTTGATGTCAAAACCATCTCTTTCCAACAGCGGAATTACCGCCGGATGACCGGAACTTGCCGCTACCGAAATCCAGCGGAAGGCTGTTTCCGTATCCCGCACACAACCCTGTCCATTCAAGTAACACAAACCAAGACGGTATTGTCCTTTCGGATTACCCAATTCGGCAGAACGTCTATACATTTCAAACGCCACTGTGTCATCTTGTTGTACTTCTGATCCGTTTGCGTAGCAATTGCCGAGCCGCTCCATTCCATCGGAATTGCCCAACTCGGCTGCTTTCATAAAACAGGCAAACGCTTTCGGATAATCGTTCTCCACCCACGTTCCGTCACGGTAAAAGTTACCGAGGAAATAATTTGCGTCGGGATGCTCTTGGTCGGCAGCCGCTTTCATCCACTTGAATGCCTCTTCGTTTTCCGGTGCCTTTCTGTCAGAACAGTTTTCAAGTGCCAGTCCCAGTCGGGTTTGCGATTCGGCATCTCCTTGCTCCGCCGCAAGCCGAAAATAATGAATCCTTTGGTCATTATCTCCTTCGTTTTCGTACAGGATAGCAAGCGAACACTGCGCTTTTGTGTTTCCCTGTTCAGCGGCTTTTTCCAACCACATCCGGCTTTCTTCCGCATCGTTTGTTTTGTTAAGTATGTAGAGAGACATTCCGTATTCGGCAGCGGCATTACCCGATATGGCAGCACTCTTCAAAAGTGTTAACGCTTCATCGTCCCCCCACAACGCCAGTGAAGCGAGAATAAAGTACCCTGCGTTCTCGTTCTTGTTTGTTCCGATACCGTTGAGATAATAGTAAGCAAGTTTTTGCTGGGCAGGAACATAACCGTCGTTTGCCGATTTCTGGAACCACTTAAAAGCATCTTTTCGATTGGACGGCACACCGTTGCCGTCGGCATAGATTTCACCGAGATAGTATTGCGCAACCGAATCGTTTTGTTTTGCCGCTTTGTAAAACAACCTTCGGGCTTCCTTCAGGTTTTGTTTCACGATATCGCCGAGACCTTCATACAGATAGATTCCCAACTGCGTTTGGGCGGGAACATAATCTTGCTGGGCAGATTTGCGGAGCCGCTTCACCGCTTCTTTCGGGTTATTACCGGAATAATCTTTGTTCAACTTCAGCCGCGCAAGTTCGTATTGGCTTATCGGTTCGCCTTGAGGATATTTGCGACATTCCTTGGCGCATTCCGTCCAGATTTTGGCGGCTTCGTCGAAATTTTGTTCCGTTCCGATTCCGAATGCGCTGCATCGGGCAAGACGGCATTGGGCAACTTCATCGTTTTGGGCAGCGGCGAGGCGGAACCATTGTACCGCCGTTTCGGGATCAGATTCCACGCCGTTTTCTCCGCTCAAGTAGAGAATACCAAGCCGGCACTGGGCATCGGCGTAACCTTGCTCCGCCGATTGAATGAACCAATGCAGAGCGGTTTGAATGTCCGCCGGAAGCCCATCTCCAAATTGATACAGACAACCGAGGAAATATTGCCCTTTAGCGTGTCCGTTATGAGCGGCAACTTGCAAACACTGGATGCAGTTAGGGTGTCCCTTTTCGGCGGCAGCGACAATGTAGTCGAAGGCTTTCTGCAAGTCCTTCGGCAACCCAATTCCGTCAAAATGACACCAGCCGAAAAACGCAAGCACTTCGGAATCATCGCTATAATCGTATTTTTGAAACCAGCGCAATGCTTCTGCGGCATTGACGGATGTGCCGATACCGCGTGAATAACATTTACCAATCACGGGAAACGCCTGCGGCAAACCTTGTTCGGCGGCATAACGGACAAGCCGGTAGGCGAAAAACAAATCTTCGGGAACCCCATCGCCGGTAAAATAACGTTCGCTTAAATAGTAAATTGCTTCAAGATGACCAGCACTTGCCTCAATGTGCAGATTGTACACACGAAAAAGATTGTCATTATTCTTTATTTTTTGTTTTTCCAATTCGGGCAGGAGTGCCCTTTGCCGCCGGACGAGTTCATCGTAGAGAAGCGGTTCGAGATTGCGCAACCCGCCGTTTTGCGGCAGACTGTTAAAGAGCGGCTGGTCGTCATTAAAATTGGTCAGATTGTTCAGGATTTTTTTGAAGCAATTAAACATCGACAGAATCGTACGGGCAAAAGAAAAGGAGGGTATTCGACTTCTTGGTCTAATGCAACAACACCACCTTTGGATTCTAACAGATGATAATATGTATGTCAATCAGGAACAAGAACCATCCACGCCGCCTGCAAAGCCGGATGCGGTCAGTATTTATTTTTGCATTATTATTCCAAATACTGCACATTCAATCAATGCGGGCAAATCCTCCAAACAATGGAAATAGGCTGGTGATAAAATCAACGGCGTGACTGTCCATAAAACAACAGCGTAGTCCGCTGTCATTGATAAATTCCGCAGACATACCAATCTAACCTCAACGGCAATGCAGGTAAATCTTTTTTGGTGTCGATATAGGAAACTAGGGGACAGCGAGGCTGAAAATCGGAGTTGCAATCGTAAGATTACGGTTATTCTTTTTCGTTCAAAAATCTGCGGGAGTTGAAAACGAATTGGAACACGCTGGAAAAGAAACCGACATTACAGGAGCGGTATTAAATGCACCTTATCCTCGAACAATTGCAGCACCAGCAACCGGCGCACCGGCTTGCGTCGTTAATGTCTTTGTCATTGTTTTACCCTTGTAAAAAGAGAATCATTCGATAGAATGGTACAGCAACGATTATAGACCGATTTAACATCAACGGCAATACACCGGCAATGCTCAAAAATAATCTTACTCATAACGAAACCTATCAACTTTTTGCTAACGAACAGTACGCTGACGAAATCAAGGACGGCTATCAACTCAACTGGGTCGGAAAGAATTATGCCAAGTACGTCAGCGGTCTCAAGTCCGTTACGGTACTGGAACCCGATGAATCGCATAATGCGCTAGACGAGAATCGGGACTCGCAGAATGTTTATATCACCGGCGATAATCTGGAAGTTCTGAAACATCTGCAAAACGCCTACACCGGCAAGGTCGATATGATTTACATTGACCCGCCGTATAATACGGGCAAGGAGTTTGTCTATAACGATGATTTCCGGTTCACCGATGCGGAGTTTGCGGAGAAACTCGGTTTGCAGGAGAGCGAAATTGCCCGTGTGCGGCAACTGAACGGTCGCAGTTCTCACTCGGCGTGGCTGACGTTTATGTATCCCCGTTTGCGGATTGCCCAACGTCTGCTGAAAGAAACCGGCGTGATTTTTATCTCGATTGACGATAACGAACAGGCACAACTCAAACTGCTCTGTGATGAAGTGTTCGGGGAAGGGAATTTTGTTGGTGAAATCGTTTGGCAAACCGCAACGGATAATAATCCGACACAAGTTGCGACAGAACACGAATACGTTCTTGTTTATGTAAAACAAATCGGCGCACAGGATTATTGGGAAGTTTCTTCTGAAAAAGGAAAAATAATACAAGAGAAATACGAAGAACTAAAAGGGCAGTTCGGAAATGATGTAAATAACATTCAAAAAGCATTACGAAAATGGATAAAGCAACAAGGCGGAGATGATTTATCCGGTGTTGCGCATTATTCTTATGTAGATGACAAAGGAGTTTATTATCCGGGCAATTCCGCAAATACACGCCCCGGCGGATATACTTACGATATAGTTCATCCGAAAACAAACAAAGTATGTGCCAAACCTAATTTCGGTTACCGCTGGACGCAAGAAACTTTTGAAAGTGCGGTACAAAACGGCGACGTGATGTGGGGCAATGATGAAAGTATTATTCCTAAAATTAAAAAACGGCTTGATACTGTAACGGAAAAACTTAAAAGTTATTACTATGAAGACAATCGGGCTACTTCGGGTGAATTAAAAGCATTGTTTGGAGGAGTTAATGTTTTTGATAATCCTAAATCGCTTAACTTTCTCAATCACATATTCCGTTTTATTCTCCCCGTTCCCTCTCTTGCACCGGCGGAGCGTGAGCCGTTGGCGGTTATCCGTGAGCGTATCCGGCGGAAGTTTGAGGATATGGCGGTTGTTTTGCAGCGGGTAGAATTCACGCCGGTAAATTTCCGTAAATTATTCGGTAATGATTCGGCAGTGGACACGCCGGTCGGAAAAATAACACTCGGCAGAAATCAGTTTGAAAAACTACAATCCAAAGAACGGGAAAATCTATTGTGGGCTATGCGGGAAACGTTGGCAGCCCCTGTCTTTATTATGAAAGAACATCGGGAAGCCGACCCGCAACCGGCAACATTGTT
>JAITQJ010000077.1 GCA_031288955.1 Planctomycetaceae bacterium
GGAGCATTTAGAGCAAATGTATGTTATGCCGGAGGTGTCTTTACGTTGGCAGGTGAACAGCCGTTTGTCGATGAATTTTTCGTACCGCAACCGTTTCGGCGGCGAATTCCAACAATACACCGGCTCTTTCGGCGCGGCGTGGAGATTTTAGACAAACGCTTGGTTAGGCATTTGTTGCCTGATGAATAGTGAAGGCACAAGTTAGCGTCTTTGCGGTATTTGTTTTTATCCCAACTGATACAGCCACGGATGAGTCCACGGATTCCAAACAGGATACGCTGCCGATAAAACCGAAACGGCAAGACACGTTAAAGCCGTAAAGCGTCCGAACCAACTGCGGCAGCACCAATCGGCAGCCGTTACCAGCGGGACGCTCCAAAGCGGTACAAACCAAAACATCCAGCGTAATGCCGAAGTCATACCGCCGTAATTCCGATTCGGCTGCGCCTGCATCATATAAAATACAAAGACAACAACACTCGTCAGCAGTATCACTGCCGCAAGTTGCCGGTACTTTTCGTTACGAAGCCAAAAAAACAGCCCTATAAAACTTAAAAACCAAACCGGCGTGAGCGAAAATAAGCCGTGATGCCCGATGGTACAATGCAGAATGTACATCGCTCTTGATGCTTCGCCGCGGTCAATCGTTGACGGATTTTGCCAATAACTCTGCCGGACAATTCCGCCGCGTTCATACTCGAAAAAATACCAGTCTTTCTGTGTATATGCCGGAAGCAGCGTATCGTGTGCAGTATAATTTGCCGCAAAAAAGGCACCGGCAACAACCAATACCGCCGCAAACATACCGGCAGCACAGAACCGGTTATATTTCATTTTTCGCTGCAAAAGATAAGTCCCGCATAAGACGCAAAACAAGAGTGCCGGCAATTCGCAAGATGCTGCAAAGGCACCGAAAAAACCGGCGGCAGTGTAATAGGCAAACCGGTGCACCGGAGTAAGCATTGAAGCATCTTCGGTCAGGCGGACAGTGCAGTACAGCATTATTGTAACACAAACGGCTGCCGGTAGATGATTGTTTAGTGTTACCGCAAAAGTTGAAAGAAACGTGCCGAAGCAAACGAAGGTCATTGCAAAAATCCTGCCCCAATCTGTTGTGCCGAAACGTTCAATCAGTTGAGCAGTCAAAATCCAGCAGACAATCAGCGGCAGTAAATTGCACAGCACAAGCATTATCCGTACAGCAATAAACGGCGTTTTGGTAAGCGACCAGTTTTCTCCGCTGCCCCAATAAAGAATATAATACGGTATCGCCATTACCGCCGGCAGCAGCGGCGGCTTGCTGGAATACAGATGTCCGGTGTGTTTGACCATATCGATAGTGTCCCAGCCTTTTTCGTTCTGAACGGTATCAATAGCGTACCAAACGGTTTTCCCTTGCACATCTTTAACCCGGCTTTGCGGTTCAACGAGGACACGAATGGTGTCCCAGCGGCTCCGGTCGTTTGCGGACAAGACCGGCGTTTCGAGCCGAGCGTCCCGTTCTAAATTTTTGCGGGTCTTTGCGAGTTCGTTTTTAATTTCGTCTTCGGATAAAACATTTTTTTCACGCAGCCGTTTTTCTTTTTCGCCGAGTTGTTTCGGGATTTGTGCCAGACGATACTGTTGCAGGAGCAGCGTATCAGTACGGTTGACGGCGATGATATGTCCGAAAATCAACGCTGCCGCAACAGTAATCAAAATGGTATAAACTTGACGGCGGTCAATAATTGCAGAAGTAACAGGATTCCTCATCGAATTCATTCCCGCCATTCTACTACAAAAACGAACAATTTCCACAAATCGTCCAATTTTCGCAGGCGGAGTGCAGAAAGTAGCGTGATGAACGGCAATACGGTACAATGGCGATGTGTAAAATTGCTTTACTTATCAAATGGACTTTTTCCAACATCAGCAACAGGCAAAGAAGCGGACAATGCTGCTTGTCTGCCTGTACATTCTCGGCGTTAGCGGACTCGTTTTTTCTGCCGCCCTGCTTTGCATTGCCGGTTCAGCCGGTGCCGATACTCCAATCGACCCCGCCGTCGTCATCGGCATTTGCGGTATCCTGCTTCTCGTCATTTTCGGCGCAAGCCTCGTCAAGTCCGCCCAACTGTCCGCCGGCGGCGGAAAAGCCGTTGCCGAATCTCTCGGCGGACGGCAAATAGCACCGAACTCCCGCGACCTCGCCGAGAAACGGTTGTACAACGTCGTTGAAGAAATGGCGATTGCTGCCGGCGTTCCCGTACCGACAATTTATATTATGGACGGCGAACACAGCATCAATGCCTTTGCCGCCGGTCTCTCGCCGAACGCCGCCGTTATCGGTGTTAACCGCGGGACGGTTGAACTGTTAACCCGTGATGAATTGCAGGGCGTGATTGCACACGAGTTTTCACACATTCTCAACGGCGATATGCGTATGAACCTGCGGCTCATCGGTATTCTTTTCGGCTTGCAGGTACTTGCCGTTGTCGGTTATTATGCAATGCGCATCGGCTTTTATATGCCGCAAAACTCCAGTAAAAACGACAAAGGTGCCGGTGCGGGCATCGGTTTGATAATGATCCTCGGCGGTTTGGCGGTGATGATTCTCGGCTATATCGGCGTATTTTTCAGTGCGCTGATTCAAGCGGCGATTTCCCGGCAGCGTGAATTTCTCGCCGATGCCTCTGCCGTGCAGTTCACACGTAACCCCGACGGCATTGCCGGTGCTTTGAAGAAAATCGGCTGTCCGAAAATCGGCTCGCAAATGCAGTCGCCGAATGC
>JAITQJ010000126.1 GCA_031288955.1 Planctomycetaceae bacterium
TGACGGATTTACCCATCTTTTCGGCTTGAATTGCCGCCGTGATTGCTGAACAGTTTCCGCCGTAAATGACGATGTCGTAAGCCGATGCGGCGTTAACGGTCAGTAAAACAGCGAGACAACAGGGAAAGATTGTTGTTCTGGACATTAGTGCGGATGGAAATGGAGAAAAGCGGACGGCTTGGACAGATAACGCCGACACATCTTGAGTGTATCACAAAAAGGCAGAATGTACAATATCGGCGGCAGTGAGAAAACAGGTATCAGGTATATCGTTTTGCCGGAAACGTAACTGACTTGCAGTCTTATCGGTTTCGCATTAGAATAAGGCAGTAGTCATTTCAACGCAGAACGAGAATGTCATCACGCTGGATTTCTAAACGTGCCGGTACCTTTGAAGCGTCCGGTATCCGCAGGGTTTTCGACCTTGCCGCTAAACTCAAAGACCCTATCAATCTCTCCATCGGTCAGCCCGACTTTGACGTTCCCGCCGAAGCCCGGCAAGCGATGATTGACGCTGTCAACGGAGCCAAAAGCGGATACACTCCCACACAAGGGCTTGCCGCCCTGCGGGAGACAATGCAAAAACGTATCGACGTAAAATACCTTCATCCCGACCGCTCCGTTTTTATCGCCAGCGGTACAAGCGGAGCATTGGCTCTCGCCCTGCTCGTTGCCGTTGACCCCGGCGATGAGGTCATCTTCTTTGACCCGTACTTTGTGATGTACGACGCTCTCGTACGGATGACCGGCGGTGTCCCTGTACCGGTCAGCACATATCCGCATTTTCAATACGATTTACAGCGGCTCACCGATGCGGTTACGCCGAAAACGAAAGTCATTATCCTGAATTCGCCTGCCAATCCCAGCGGTAAAGTGGCAACACGAGAAGAAGTGAAAGCCGTCGCTGAACTTGCCGCAAAGCACGATATTTTGCTCATCAGCGACGAAATTTACAGCACCTTTTGCTATCAGGAGTTTGCGTCGCCTGCCGAATACAATCCGCAGACATTGGTATTAGACGGTTTCAGCAAATCGCACGGAATGCCGGGCTGGCGGGTCGGTTACGCACACGGTCCGAAAGAGTTAATCGAACAGATGCTCAAGTTTCAGCAGTACACGTTCGTATGTTCGCCGCACGTCGGGCAACTCGGTGCGCTTGCCGTTCTGGATACCGATATGTCGGTGCAGATTAAAAGTTACAAAAAGCGGCGGGATATGCTTTATGATGCGTTGAAGGACGATTACGAAATCAACAAGCCGGAAGGAGCATTTTATATGTTCCCGAAGGCACCTTGGGGAACCGGAACGGAGTTTGTCGAAAAGGCGATAACGGAGTATTCGATGCTCATCATACCGGGCGGCGTTTTCAGCACGCAGGACACGCACTTTCGCATTTCGTATTCGGCAACAGAAGCAATGATTCAGCGGGGCATTGAAGCGTTCAAAAAATTGGCGAAACGGTAATCTGTACCCGAAAAACCGGCAGCGTGTTCCGGCGGAACGGTTTTACGTGAAATAACGAAACCTTCGTATTCTTTCGTTATTTCACGTTTTTATCCATTCAACTCAACTTATTTTTCCCAGGAACTCTTCATAAACTTGAGTGCATCGGTTGCCAGTTGCGATTCATCTTTGTACATTCTCCGCCAGATTTTCGTCGTCGCAACAAGAGCCGGCAGCGATGCGCCGAACGCTTCAACGACCAGCCATTTATCGTAGCCGATTTCCTTCAGAGCGGCAAACGTTTCCTGCCAGCGCACACCGCCGGAACCCGGCGTAGAACGGTCATTTTCCGAAATGTGAACGTGCCGCAGGTAATCTTTCACACTGCGAATCGCTTCGGTAACGTTCTTTTCCTCAATGTTGGCGTGAAACGTATCGTACATCATTCCGACCGACGGATGATTCAGTTCCCTGACAAAACGAATTCCGTCGGCAGCGCAGTTGAACGTGTACGTTTCAAAGCGGTTGATTGGTTCTAATGCGTACTCAACGCCGGCTTTTTGTGCGTGGTCGCCGACTTCACTCATTCCTTCGAGAGCCCATTTCCATTCATCGCTGCTCAAAGGCTTGTCGGTAAAGTAACCGAGTGCCGAAAGCGTGTTGCCGATAAGGATTTTGCTGCCGGCAGCGGCACAGCAATCGAGAACGCTTTTGTTCGCATCAATTCCCGCCCGGCGGACTTTCGCATCGGCAGAAGTCAAATTTTCGCCCTGACCGAGCGCACCGCACGCCGAACATAGCAAACCGGCTTCATCGAGTTTCTTGCCCCAACGTGCCGCATTGGCAACGTCTTTGCTGAACATCGGCAACTCGATAATGTCGTAGCCGATTTTCTTAACTAAATCCAAGACGGGAAACGCATCATCGGATAACGTATCCGTCCACAGCAGCAGATTAATGCCGTACTTCATTTGAAATATCCTTTTGAGATTGAAAATGGACAAACGTATGCCGGTACAGTCTATCCGATTGCCGGACATAAATCAAGATAACCCCGTACCGTGTTTCTGTTTTTCCTGTTTCTCTATTTTCAATTTTCCTGCGTTTTGTTCACCAGCATTTCAATCTTTTCTGACAGCATTTGGGGGTTCACCGGTTTATTGCAGTAATCGTCCATACCGGCTCCCAGACACCGTTCCCTGTCGCCGGACACAGTGTTTGCCGTTACTGCAATGATAGGAATCGGTACCGTACCGTTCACCTTTTCCTGTCTGCGTATCATTCTGCTCGCTTCATAACCGTCCACCTCCGGCATCTGACAGTCCATTAAAATAACATCAAAATGATGTTCCTGCGGTCCCCAGCCCCGCAGCCATTCATCAAACGCCTTCTGTCCGTTTTCGGCGACAGTAACTTCATAACCAGCCTTTTCCAGCATTTGCCTGATAATCATCTGATTGATTCTGTTATCTTCGGCAACCAATACACGGATGACCCGATGCGGAACCGTACACGAATGATGTTCTTCACAAACCGGCAGCGGTATTTCAAACCAGAAAGATGCCCCTTGGGTATATTCGCTGTCAATGCCGATAGTTCCGTGCATTGCTTGTATGTTTAACCAGGATACAAGACAACCGAGTCCTAAACCGTCAGACTTCCAGTTATGGACGGTGTCCTGACTCCACTCCGTTGCAAGGAGGATACGCTGCTGCAATTCTTTGGTCAAACCGATACCGTTGTCAATCACCTCAAAGCGGACACGTTGTTCAGCATCGCACAAATCAGAGGATACCGGGGCGGCGGCAAGAACCGCACGGAGTTGGACTTTCCCCTGCGGATTTGCTTTGGACGAAAATTTCATCGCATTATCCAACAAGTTGAGCAGAATGTGCCGCAGACGGGCGGAGTCGCCGAGAACCGGATTTTGAATACGGTCATCATAATGAATGGACGTTTCTACGTTCACTATCTTGGCACGGAATTCCAAAATAGGACGTATGGACTCGAACAGTTCTTTCAGAAGGAAAGAATGATTTTGTAACAAAATACCGCTAGTATCCCGTTGAATACAATCCATTATGTTTGCTATGTGCGTCAAAAGGGTCAGGGCGGCACTTTTCTGTACCGTTACCATTTCTCTTTGACGTGTATCCAACGGTGATTGCAGCAAAATATCGGCTGCCCCTATTAAACCGCTAATCGGCGTGCGGAGTTCGTGGCTTGCAATGGTCAGAAATTCTATCTTCGCCTTATTTTTCGCTTCGGCGGCTTCGGTTCGGACACGGATATTTTCCTCAATATGATTTTTGAGAGAAACAACCATTTCGTTAAACACTTCGGCTAGCCGCTGAATTTCATCGCGGGAGTTCACTTTCACAACTGCCGTGTCCAGATTTCCGCGTGAAAGTTCACCTGCGAATTTCATTAGCGAATCAAGCGGCTTCGTGATTTGACGGGCAACGAGGAACAGCAGCAAAACGATTAAAGAAAAACCGGCTCCGACAAAAACCATCTGCCGTAGAAAATGACTATAAATCGGCTGCAAAACAGATGACTCGCTGATGAATTCCACAAATCCCCATTTAATGTTCGGCAGTAATGTATGAGCGGCAATCTCATCCCGATTCGTAACCTTACTGAATACCCGGTAATGTCCCTGCTGACCGGTTGACAGTTTGTCCTTGGCAATCAGCAACGTACTATAACGCTGCGCTGCCGAATCCAGAGTTACCTTCATTTCCCAATCAGGAAAACCTGTTGCAACGATAAACATTCCTTTTTTGCTGACAAGAAAACAACGGATGCTTTCGTTCTGGGCAACTTCATTCACAATTTTTTTCATTCCGTCCAGCGATATGTCAATCGTTGCGATAGCAATAATGCGCTTGTTATGCAATACCGGCACAGAATAAGTACACATAAACACTTCCCCGCCGCCGTCATCAAAATAAGGTTCCGACCAGCACGGCTGTCCGCTTTTCATCGGTTCGCTGTACCATTCCCAAGTAATATAATCATATTCCTGTGCGAGGTCTTTGTAATGAATTTGTCCTTGCGGGTCTTTATAAAGATACGGCGAAAATTTATCGCCGTGCTGCGGAAACCCGCCCGGCACAAAAGCAACGGCACTGCCGATGATGTTGTCATTCTGCTGAAGCATATGCGTAATGTAATTGGTTATTTCTTCTGCGGTATCGGGACGGTCTGTTTCGATATACCTCGCCAATCCTTCGGCGGACTTGGCGGCGAGAGTAAAAACCGCATCACAGGCAGCGGCGTGTGCGGATGTGGTTTCTGATAGTTGGAGGTATGTCTGATTGAAGACGATGTCCATTTCGGAGAATATTTGCAGCACCGCTATCATTCCGTAGATAAGCACTATCGGAACGGCGATGAACATCAGCAACTTGAACCGAATGGAATACTTTACTTTCGCCATAGCACCGGCATTATAGTCCTCCGCCGCGGGAATGACAAGAACCGGATTCCCTCAATTTTCTCTGCGTATCAGCACAAACTTCTTATCCCGCGGCAACATTAAATATTGTGCCGGCAATTCCCGAAAATGATTGCCGCTCCCTGTTGTTTTTTGCTGCGTAATAATGTACACTGTACATATCACTCTTACGATTATTCGTTATGTCCAGAAAAACGCTCAATGTCGGAATGCTCGGCTGCGGATTTATGGGGCGCACCCATTCCAACGCTTATTCTCAAGTCAATCACTTTTTCAACACGCCGTATCAGCCGGTTCTCAAAGCCTGTTACGGCAGAGAAGAAGATATGCCCGCCCTGAAAAAATTTCAGGAAATGTGGAACTACGAGTCCATTGAGACCGATTGGCGGAAACTTATCGAACGGAAAGATATTGACATCGTTGATGTCGTCGCACCGAACTTTCTGCACCACGATATGGTTCTTGCCGCCGCCGAAGCCGGTAAGATGATTATCTGCGAAAAGCCGATGGCGATGGATTATGCCGAAGCGTTGGCGATGACCGAAGCCGTTGAAAAAGCCGGTGTCAAAAATATGGTTTCGTTCAATTACCGCCGTGTTCCCGCTATTTCGCTCTTCAAGCAACTCGTGGACGAAGGGCGCGTCGGCAGACCGTTTCATTACCGGGCAACGTATTTGCAGGATTACACCATCAGCGAAAAGGTTCCGTCCGGCGGGGCAGCACTGTGGCGGCTTTCGGCGAAGGTTGCCGGCAGCGGTGTTACCGGCGATTTGCTCGCACACTCCATTGATACGGCAGAATGGATTAACGGACCGATTCAGAAAGTCTGTGCGCATACCGAAATCTTCATTAAGGAGCGTAAGAATTCGGAGACCGGCAAGATGGAGCCGATTACGATTGACGATGCCTGTATGTTCCTTGCCGTCTTTGCAAACGGTTCAATAGGAACATTCGAGTCGACCCGTTATGCACGGGGGCGCAAGAATTTCAGCACGATGGAAATCAACGGTGAAAACGGGGCTGTCTATTTCAATCTGGAGGAACCGGAGTACCTTGAATTTTTCCGTTATGCTGACCCGCAGACCGGTAAGAAAACTGAAGACCACCTGACCGGTTGGCAGCGGATTTTGGTCACGAACGGTGAACATCCGTATATGAAGAATTACTGGGTGCCGGGAACGACGATTGGTTACGAACACACGTTCATCAACGGCGTTGCCGATTTCCTGTTGAGTTTGGACGGCGGAGCGAAGTTTGAACCGGATTTCCGTTCGGCACTGCGGACACAAAAAGTCTGCGATGCTGTCCTGCAAAGTGCAAAAGAAGAACGCTGGCTAACAATTTAAGGATTTTCAATGACGATGACACAGTTTAATTTAACGGGCAGGAAGGCTTTGGTTACAGGGGCGGCTGTCGGTATTGGGCGCGGTTATGCCGTTGCCCTTGCAAAAGCCGGTGCTGATGTTGCGGTCGTCGATTTAGACGAACGTACCGGCAGAAAAACCGCCGATGCGATAAAATCGTACGGGCGCAACTCCCTGTTCGTCCGCTGCGATGTAACGAAAAAAGACCAGGTCGAAGCGATGCTCGCCGCCGTTGTGCAAGCCTTCGGGCAACTCGACATCGGCGTGAACAATGCCGGCATCGGTATTCTCGGCGGCGATGCCGATTATCCGCTTGATGACTGGAATAAAGTTATCGGAGTCAACCTGACCGGTATGTACCTTTGCGCTCAAGCCGAAGCAAAACAGTTTATCAAACAGGGACACGGCGGTAAAATCATCAATACGGCTTCGATGTCCGCCCGGATTTGTAACTGTAATGCTTCATACAACGCTTCCAAAGGCGGTGTTGTTGAGATGACCCGAATGTTGGCGGCGGAATGGGGGGCGTACAACATTAACGTTAACTGTCTGTCGCCGAGTTATATTTTATCGCCGATGCACGCCTCGACACCGATGGAAGTCCGCGCCCGGATTCGTGAACTGACTCCGCTCGGTTATGTTGAACGTCCTGAAGACCTTTACGGTCCCGTTGTTTTTTTGGCATCGGAAGCGTCGAATTACGTCACGGGCGTTGACTTGCTCGTGGACGGCGGACACACGCTGAATGCCTGGTTAACGCCGCTTTCCCGTGCGGTACCGCCGCGGATTTCGCCGGAAGAGGAAACGGTGCAACTCAAACACGACCTGGCGGCAATGGAGTTGCCGTTTGACAAAAACGGAATCAACGAAACGCTGCACCCCGAAATCGCCGACGCTTACCGTGCCGCCTTCGGGTTAAGTTGAGAGGTTAAGTTATGAATCTAAAATGGATTCAAGCAACAATCATTTTTCCTGTCAATGTGGTGATATTTATTCCGGCAATGTTGCTGTTTTGGACAGGGTACCGTTACCCTTTCTGTTCTCCTACGGTGTCAATGCCGTTTCTTGCCGGTGTTATGTTCATCGTAATGCCGCTTGTTACAGGCTGCGGCTGCTTTGCGTTGGGGATTTTCCTTGCCGGCTGGACAATGCGGCTCTTTGCAACGAAGGGCGAAGGCACTGCCGCCCCTTGGAATCCGCCGAAAAAATTAGTCGTTGCGGGACCGTACCGTTATGTCCGTAATCCGATGATTACCAGTGTGCTGTTGATGTTGCTCGGTGAAGGATTTTTGCTTTCGAGTGGAGTTGTATTTGTTTGGTTTGCCGTTTTTTGGCTGGGCAATATGATTTATTTTCCGTTGTTTGAGGAAAAAGATTTGGATAAGCGTTTCGGCGAATCTTATCTGGAATACAAGCGTAATGTCCCGCGCTGGCTTCCCCGCAGAACACCGTGGAACCAAACGAACGATTCGGTAAAACGATAGAGATAAAAAAGATAGAATCCTTTTTGCTGTCTTACAACAGCGGCTCTGAACGCTGCAATGAACATTCGGCAAGGAGTATCTTTATCGTCTATCGACGGTGTAATCACCTTTAAGGTCTTGCCAGACAAGCGGCTGACGCTGACGGGATTCAACACGCAGCGCAACCTCGCCGTTGCGGAATATCCTTACCGTACCGCTCGATTGGCTAATCGCTACCGCAATCGCCGATGTCGCTCTACTAATCGCCGCCGCCGCAAAATGCCGCGCACCCAACCCCGGCGATAACGATAACATTGCAACCTTCGATTCCAAAATGCGTGCTGCCGCCTCAACAACACCATCTGCCGAAACAATTATCGCCCCGTCCAGTTGCGCTATCTCCTTGACCGCTTCACGGACTTTCACATCAAAGAGCGTTCGCTCTTTACGGTGATAACCTTTCACCGGGTCAAATCCTGCCGACCGGCTTAACGACAGCACTTTTTTGGAATCGCCGACGACAAATAACGCCCCGATAGGTGAACCTTCTCTGCCTTCGTAGCCGATGTCCACGGCAATATCAACGACGGTTTTCAATGTTTTCAGCGGGACACTGCTTTCGAGTTGCCGCAAGTCCCTGCCGGAAAGACGGTCCAGATGTTCGCCGAGATTGACGACGCTGACCGAATCAAGCGATGCAGGGTCCATTGCACTGTAAAAACTCAACACACGGCTGCCGTGCGGAATTAAATCGTCGGCAACGGCTTCGAGAACGGCGTGTGAAATACGCTCGTGAATCGATGCGGCAGCATCGGAATGTAATCGGATAACCGGAAACTTTTCTGCCGCGGCGGCTTTCAGAATCTCTTCGTTCGTTGCCGCAACGATAACATTTTCATCTTCTAATGCTTTGCGGAACTTCGTCCAATCAAGAATACTTTCGGGAAAAACGATAACAGCGGCGGCTTCAAGTTCTTCACGCAATAAACGCAGATTACCGATTAAACGGCGGAATTGGTCAGTAAAACGTAACGGTTCGAGCATAGGAGTACGGCATTGAGTTGCGGACATTAGAACATCTTTTTTATTGAATGTCAAGAGGTTGCAGATATGTAATGGACTTATTCCATAACATAGACTATCCTCGGCACAAGAGCGGGGGGCGTTAGCCTCCGATAATGTTTAACCGCGAAAGACACAAAAAGAATATCCGATAACAGAGCCGCTATCTTGCAGCCGGCGCAAAATATGTTATAATGCCGACAGTGGGAGGAAACTTCCGCTGTTTGAAAATACAGTTGCCCGAACGTGTAAAACGTTTGGGCTGTAAATTTAGAGTTAGAGTACGTCAGCAATTCAGAATCCGTCACTAGACGGGTTGGTTGACTTCGCGTTCCAAACGGCTTGCCGTGCGAAGATGACCTTCGGATATTGATACTGCGTGGCTCCCGTTAGGGGAGCGTCGTGCAATGTCCGTAGGGATTCTTCGGCGTTTCAGCCTTGAAAGTTGTTCGCACCGTATTGGAACACGGGAAGAAACCTAAATTCTGAACGCGTCGCTCCTGTCTTGAGCGGTCTTTGCTGCCGGTTCTCGGTAAAATGCGTCCTAACCCCTTTCACCATTAACCTGTTCACTACGATGCTAAAAACACGTTTTGCCTTTTTGTCGGTCATCCTCATCATTGGTTTTGTTTCGCCGCCCGTCTATGGTCAGGGCTATCCAATTATGAGAAAAATTTTGCGAGTGCCGTACACTCCAATAATCCGTCCAACAATTAAACATTTCCTGCCGGAAAAAGAAATTGTTCGGCTTGCAGAGTGCGCAAAATATCCCGGAAAACTCGGCGAAGAAGTTGGAAAA
>JAITQJ010000061.1 GCA_031288955.1 Planctomycetaceae bacterium
GAGTTTCCGCCGTGAGCCGACGCAATTCTCGCAATCAACTCTTGCAAAATAACTGTTTTGCCAAGACCTGCCCCGCCGAATAATCCGGCTTTACCGCCGCGAACAAACGGAGTCAACAAGTCAATCACCTTAATACCTGTTGGAAAAACCTCCGTTTTCGTTGCTAATTCCGTAATCACCGGAGCATCGCGGTGAATCGGACGATATTCTGTTGCGTTAACAGGTCCTTTTTTATCAACAGGTTCGCCGAGCAGATTGAATACTCGTCCCAATGTTTCCTTGCCAACCGGTACAGAAACAGGTGCCCCTGTATCCAGACAATCCATTCCGCGAACAAGACCGTCCGTCGTTCCGAGTGCAACGCAACGAACTTTTCCGCCGCCGAGATGTTGTTGTATCTCGCCAACCAAATGGATGACAAGACCTTTTTGTTCGCTGTCAATTCGAACGGCATTGTAAATTGCAGGAAGATGATCCTCCGCAAACTCCGCATCGAAGGTAGAACCAATCACCTGAGTGATTCGACCAATATTCTTTTCCGCTGTGACCATGATTGTAAAATCGGGTTAAAGGATTTTTGAAAACGTTTTCATAAAAAAAAAAACGTTTTTGTTATTTGTAATTATAAATATTCAACCTCAATATTGTAAGGTTATCACTATCAATTAGATTCTGTTTCGGTAACAAAATGCAAATCTTTTATTCGTCCAAAATGTTTTTTTTTATCTGTAGCACGAAAGTAGGCAATAAGAATATTTGCATCAACAATGATAGCATTCCCCATCGACTCATCTCTCCTCTTATCTTATCTCATTTTGCAAATGTAATCGTTAATGTCGGCATAATAAATTCCTGATAAAACAATTCCGTAAATCGATTCTTAATTTTGTTTTTTGTTACATCAATAAAGAGTTCGGACATTCTCGTGTTTTTTCCCGTGCTTCTTCGTCAGAAATACAAGGTTCAAATTCGGCTTCCTTGATCATTTGTTTTCTTCCGGCGTAAGAATGAAAATTCCCTCACCAGTCAATTGGTCTCGTTCTACTGTAGCCATCATCATCTCCTTCAAGGTAACGGGGGGTACGGCAAATTTTGCTTTCGCCCCCGTCTTTTTTGTTGTTACAACAATGTATTTAACATCGTGTTAAACAATGTGTTACGATTTTGCCGGAATCCGCATCTTGTAGAACGAACGCCAGACGAAATACAATCCGACACCCAAAAATACCGCAGAAACAAGCCATGTATAATGGGCATACGGTCCCGCGTTGGGAACACTGCCTTCTACCGGAATGTACTTCATTGCGATTGCAATTTCTGTTGCAAGTAATCCAAACAAAGTTGAAAACTTGATAATCGGGTTCAGTGAAACGGACGATGTGTCTTTGAAAGGATCGCCGACTGTATCGCCGATGACGGACGCATCGTGCAGTGCAGTGCCTTTTTCCTTCAAATCGACTTCGACAACCTTTTTGGCGTTATCCCAAGCACCGCCGGCATTCGCCATATAAATCGCTTGGAACAATCCGAAAATGGCTATCGAAACAAGGTACGCAACAAAAAAGTTCGGATCAATGAACGCAAACGCGATTGTTAATGAAAACAGTGCTAAGAAGATATTCCACATCCCCTTTTGAGCGTATTGCGTACAAATCGAAACGACCTTTTTCGCATCGTTAATGTCGGCTTCCGTTTTGTTCATATCAAATGTTCGTTTGATATATTCAACCGCCTCGTAAGCACCGGTTGTTACAGCCTGCGTTGCCGCACCGCTGAACCAAAATATTACCGCACCGCCGCAAATCAAACCAAGAAACACAGGGGCTTCGGTCAGGCTGAGATGCAAAATGTTGAGTTTCTCAAGCATTAAGACAATCGCAAATATCATTGTCGTTGCTCCTGCGACTGCCGTTCCAATCAGCACCGGTTTTGCCGTTGCCTTAAAGGTATTACCGGCACCGTCATTCGCTTCGAGGTAATACTTACCTTGTTCAAAGTCCGGCTCGAAACCGTAATCCCTTTTGATTTCCTCTTTGATATTCGGCTGCGATTCGATTTGCGACAACTCGAAAATCGACTGGGCATTATCCGTTACCGGTCCGTAACTATCGACAGCAATCGTAACCGGTCCCATTCCGAGGAAACCGAAGGCGACTAAACCGAAAGCGAAAATCGGAGCGTGCGCACCGAGAAACTCAAAGCCGCCGGTCTGCGTAATCGCATAAGCAGCCGCCATCAAAACGGCAATCAAGCCGCCCGTCCAGAATGCACTGAAATTACCCGCCGTGATACCGGACAAAATGTTGAGCGAGGCACCGCCTTCACGGGATGCCGTTACAACTTCCTGAACGTGTTTCGATTTAGAACTCGTGAATATCTTCGTGAATTCAGGAATCAACACCGCCGCAAGCGTTCCACAAGTAATGATACCGGCAAGTTTGAGCCAAGCGTGATGCGGCAGATGCGCCAGCATCAGGAAACTGAACACAAACGAAACGGCAATACAAAGGCTTGCTGCAATCCAAATCAGGTTCGTAAGCGTCTTTTCAAAGTCTTCGGCACCTGCATTTTTCTTTCCTTCGTAGGCTTTAACGGCAAACGTCTGATTGACAAAGTAACCGAGACCGGAAAGACAGCCCATCAGAATACGCATAAAGAAAATCCACGTTATCAACTGCGCCTGCAAAGCCGTTGCGGTCAAACCTTCGATTCCCAATGTAGCAACGGTTGTATCGTTAATCGCCAGAACGATGAACGTGATTAACGCAACACCAGTAACGCCGTAAGTTTCAAAACCGTCAGCAGTCGGACCGACGCTGTCGCCGGCATTATCGCCGGTGCAGTCGGCAATCACGCCGGGGTTACGCGGGTCGTCTTCACCGACCTTGAAAACGATTTTCATCAAGTCGCTGCCGATGTCGGCAATTTTCGTGAAAATACCGCCGGCAATACGCAATGCACTGGCTCCGAGCGACTCACCGATGGCAAAGCCGAGAAAGCAAATACCGACAGTAGAGCGGGGAACGACGAGGAGAATCAAAACCATCACAATCAATTCCAGCGAAATGAGGAAAAGACCGACGGACATACCGGCTTGGAGCGGGATATTGACGACATCCCACGGTTCGGCTTTGAGAGACGCAAACGCCGTCCGGGCATTGGCATAAGTGTTAAGCCGGATACCGTACCACGCAACGAGTACCGACCCTGCCATTCCGACAATGGCGAAGAGAAGTACCTGAATCAGGAGATTCCACGGATTAGAAGCACCTTCGCCTGTTTCTGCCGTTCCGAACCACTGCGGAGCGAACACATAGACGGCATAAGCCGCCGCAATGAACCAGAACAGAAGGAACAGGAACCAAACCTGCTTTGCCAGGTAGGTACTGCAAGTTGTGTAGATGATGTGTGCCACATCAGCCATTCGCTTGTGTACCTGCATCTTCTTAATTTGCCGGAAAAAATAAATACTGATGCCGAGCGTAACGGCAACGAAAATGAGACCGACCCAAAGGAGGGCGGCTCCGTTGATTCCCAGCAGATACGAGAATTTTGCCTCGTCCATACTGGGTATTTTGAGGTCGGCTTCGCTTGCGAAAGCCGCTGCGCCGGTAAGCAGCATTGCCGCCAGCGGAAAGAGTAATCGACAGATGTTTTTCATCACTGAAGTACAGGGGTTAAAGTTTGTTATTTCAATTTCTACACATCACACAACAGCACGGCGTTGCGCAGGGATTCGATGCCTTTTTTCGGCAAAAATTCGTGTGCGACAATGCCTTTGTATCCGGTATCTTTAATCGCCTTGATGATAGCGGGATAATGGAGTTCCTGCGTGTCGTCAAGGTCTTTCCGCCCCGGATTTCCTGCGGTGTGGTAATGTCCAATCACGTCCTTGTAGGTACGGATATTTTCGATAATATCGCCGTCCATACGCTGCATATGATAAATATCATAGAGCAACTTGAAACGTTCGCTGCCGACTTTTCGGGCAACGCTGCCGCCCCAAGCCGTATGGTCGGCTTGATAATCTTTATGTCCTTTGCTGTTAAGGAGTTCCATTACGATATTTACGCCGTGTTTTTCGGCAGACGGCATCAGTTTTTTCAGTCCGATGACGCAGTTTTCAACTCCTTTTTCGTCGTCTAAACCGTCGCGGTTGCCGGAGAAGCAAATCAGATTTTTGACATTCTTTTCGGCGGCTTGCGGAATTAACTTTTCGTAAATCGGAAGGAGAAAATCGTGATGTTCGATTCGGTTAAAGCCTTTCGGAATACCGGCACCGGGAACGTTGCTCATACTGACTTCGAGTCCGTGCTGGTGAACGGTATCCCAATCTTTGGGGTCGATGAGGTCAACGGCAACGAGTCCCAGTTTCTTGCAGATTTTGCAGAACTCGGCGAGAGGAAAACTGCCGAAACACCATTTGGAGACGGACTGGCGAATGTTTCCTTTGAGCGTGAGTCCTTCGATTTCGGAGGCATTTTGGGCGGCGGACACGTCAGTCAGAACGGCGGCACCAGCAACGGTCAGCGTTTTAATAAGCGTTCGGCGTGAAAGAGTCGGCATCGGCAAAAATTCCCCGTAAAAATACTACTTTGACCGGATTATAACACGTTTTTAAGATTTTACAAGGCTATCCTCCGCGTCCTTGTTGTACAACATAAGTGAAGATTTGCAAAGCACAACCATTAAACTTTGCCAGCCGCCGATATGAATTGTCGAGCCGGTTAGGATTCGTCCCTGAATTATAGGCATCAGAGTCTCTTTGAAATAATGAGGAACGATTGTAACAAAAACTTTTCCTCCGCGTTTGAGAAGTCCGAACACCGGCGTTTTACCTGCCGCTCCGCGACCGCGTTTGCCCCGTACTCGCTTCGCTCCAAAATAACTCTCATCGAGTTCAAA
>JAITQJ010000241.1 GCA_031288955.1 Planctomycetaceae bacterium
GGCGGGAAAGCCGCATCGTGTTGAATTGATTCCAGACCGAAAGGTTTTGCTTGCCAACGGCAAAGATTTGTCATACATAACCGTTCGGGTCGTTGACAAGGACGGCAATTTTTGTCCGCAGGAAAATAGGCTGATGAAGTTTAGTGTTACCGGCAGCGGTACGTTCCGGTCGGCGGCGAACGGCGACCCAACTTCGCTGGAATTGTTTCATTTACCGCAGATGCACACGTTCAACGGTCAGTTGACGGCGATAGTACAATCGGGAACATCTGCGGGAGAGATTGACGTTGAATTTTCGTCCGAAGGCTTGCAAAGCGGAAAGGCTTCGATGGTTTCGATAGAGTATAAAAAATGAAGTATAATGATTTTCAGTATAATGGTCGTATCCGGTTAGTTGCTTAAGCCTTAAACGCCAATGTTCCGCTGTCTTTTCATTTTGCCGGTGATGGTACTGTTGGCAGCGGCTTTGCCGTCGGCGGCACAGGATTTGAGTCCGCAGCAGGTTCGCCAATCAATGCAGCGGGGTATCGATTATCTCAAACGCCGCCAAGCCCCCCAAGGAAATTGGGAACTGTACCAGGGCGAACGCTGCGGACAAACGGCTCTCGCTGTCATCGCTCTCTACAGTTGCGGTGTCAAAGCAGGCGACCCAAGTATTCAGGACGGAATGAAGTATCTGCGGATGTTTGCCGGTAAAGATGCCGGTCGGATTTATTCGCTGTCTTTACAAACGATGGCGTTCAGTTTGATTGACCCGAAAAAGAATTTGCCGTTAATCAAAGACAACGTCCGGCTCATCGAAAGCGCACAAAACAGCAGGAAGAGCGAACATCAAGGCGGCTGGCATTATACGGCGGACAATTCCTCTGATTTGTCTTGTTCGCAGTTTGCAATACTTGCTCTGTATGAAGCCGAACGGGCAGGCGTTGCGGTACCGCCGTCAACGTGGCGTTCGGCACTGCGTTTTTGGCAAGAGACTCAAAACCGGGACGGTTCCTGGGGCTACACGCCGACCGCACAGGGCAGCAATTCGCCGCGGGGGTCAATGACTTGCGCCGGCATTGCCAGTCTCGTTATTTCCGCCGGGGCAATGCAAAAAGGCGGAGCCGATGTCAAAGGCAAACAAATTCTGTGTCATCAGAAAACAGATAACAAGTCGTCGATACAAATACAGAGCGGGCTTGACTGGCTTGCCGAACGATTCAGTGTTTCAGCAAATCCGGCTGCCGGCGGTGCATATCTGTATTATTATCTTTACGGATTAGAACGCATCGGACGGATGACGAATCAGCGTTTCATCGGCAGACACGATTGGTACCGCGAAGGTGCCTCTAAAATTATGCAACTGCAAGACCCGATAGACGGCGGCTGGCACGGTTTGGGCTGTCCCGACGAATCGGACACCGCCTTTGCGCTGCTTTTCCTGTCCAAAGGACGCAGACCGGTACTGATGTCGAAACTTGAAGTCAGCAATGAAGACTCGTGGAATATGCACCCGAACGATGTGAACAATCTGACGCTGTTTGCGGAGAATAACTGGAAGACCGAAATGACCTGGCAGTCGGTCAATATGGAACACGCTGCTGCTGACCATCTTTTGCAGTCGCCGGTGCTGTATCTTTCGGGCAACAATGCTGATGATTTACTAACGGAAGACAACGTTGACAAGTTGCGGACGTATCTTGACCAGGGCGGTTTTCTTTTTGCCGAAGCGCAGCCGGACGACAAGACGTTTGACCGCGGTTTTCGTGAACTGATGTCGCGGGTCTTTCCCGAACCGGGTTATGAATTGCAACTGCTTGACCGCAGTCATCCGGTTTGGAATGCGGAGATAACGATAGAGCCTGACCAGATACGGCGTATCGAAGGAATAGCGTTCGGCTGCCGGACGAGCGTTGTGTATGTGCCTGCGGAGAAGGTTAGCGGTACAAACAAGAACAAACCGTCGCTTTCGTGCCTTTGGGAAGCGGCGCAGATTTTTGACCGCGGCGGGAATTATCCTGATGAAGTCCGCAAACAAATTGAGGCGGGGCTGGGCATCGGCTTGAATGTGTTAGCGTATGCAACGAATCGTCAACTGAAACATAAAGACGAGATAGCCGAACACGTTGTGAAGGACAAGAACGATGAGGCGCAGCGGCGGGGACGTGTTTTTATACCGTATCTCCATAACGGCAGTGCGAATCCTGCACCGCACGCCGTCAGCAATCTGCTGTCTTATATGGAGAGCGAATTACAGATAACGGCAGACAAGGAATTGATGAACATATCGGCGGCAGACGAAAATCTAACGGATTATCCGCTGTTGTTTATGCACGGTAAGGAAGCGTTTCATTTTTCGGAAAAACAGCGGAAGGGTTTGAAGAAACATTTAGAGAACGGCGGATTGTTGTTTGCCGATGCGGTTTGTTCGTCGAAGGCGTTTGCGGATTCGTTTGCTGACGAAATGAAGACGCTTTTTCCCGATTTGACATTTGACAAGATACCGCTCAACGACCCGGTTTTTTCAGCCGACGACGGCGGTTTTAAGATTGATTTTCTTGATATGCGGACGACGGAGCAAACGCCGGAACGGAAGCCGGCAGTGAAAATACGGCAGACACAACCGGTGTTATACGGCATTAAATTTCCGAACACCGACCGCTGGGCGGTGATATTTTCGCCGTATGATGTTAGTTGTGCGTTAGAAAAAGCCGGCTCGATGGAGTGCCGGGGTTACACACAAGAGTCCGCCCTCAAACTGGCGGCAAACATTGTCGTCTATGCGCTGGAACATTGGTAAAGCCGGACAGCGGAAAGTCATTGGCTGCTTTGCGGCGGCGTTTTCCTGTTTTTACCGCAGGCGGATTGCAAAATCAACGTTGGTTCAAGTTGCCCTATTGACATCTCGGAATTCCTACCGTAAAATGGAGGGCGAATAATCACACCTTCACAGGAGAATAGCAGATGACCGGTTTCACACAGAATGCCAACGCTGTCAATTTAGGTAGAATGGGGGGGGGGGGGTAATTTCCGCCGTCCTGCAAAAAGCCCCGCCGCAAATTTTGCTGTAACGTTTCTCGTTGCCGCA
>JAITQJ010000072.1 GCA_031288955.1 Planctomycetaceae bacterium
GTCATCAAGACTATCACAATGCAAGACCTTTTGAAAATGTTTGGAAAATAACTATGGCTAAAAGACATAGATATAATCCTAGAAAATAAGGTTGCCAACAAGACACTTGAAAACCATTAACCATTAACAAAGGAAAACAAGAAAATGAAAAGCAAACCGAAAGAACAAAAAACCGTCTTGTTCAAACTGCTGCAAAAACAATTTGGCACAGGAAACGTTGAAAAGGAAAAGAAATTTCAGTGGCGAAACGATACCAAAAGTATTCCGGCAGAATACCAGACAATTCACAATGCGCTTGTTGCCTATCGGGGATTACATCCAGTAGTCGAAAAGAAGGATATTCGGTGCGATTTCGTCATCGAAAGTGACAAGTTAATCATCGAATTTGATGAAAGGCAGCATTTCAGCGAAGCCCGAAAAATATCGCTTGCTCATTATCCCGACAGTGTCGTTATCCATTTCGATAAATCGAAATGGAAAAAACTTTGCGAGGAAAAACAGGCAAAGGACAATGACCCTGCCTACAGAGATGAGCAACGGGCTCTCCTTGATTCTGTGAGAGACATTGCGGCGGCGAAGAACGGTTATACACTGCTCCGAATTACGGAGTGGGACGTGGATTGGACTTTACCGAACGCTGCAAACGAATTGAAAAAATTGCTCAAAGCAGCAAAACGAACAACCTCTTAAATAAGGATTACTATTATGACGAAACCGATAACTATTGTAACCGCTGTTTTGCAAAATCAGAAACCGAACGACGGAAAACGTCCCCGCCCTGAACAGCGGGAAGAGTTGCTGCGCCGTATCGTACACCAGTACGGAAAGGCGGATATTATCCTGCTGCCCGCCGGATTTTATCAGACTCACGGTCATCTGACGGTGAAAAGGGAGGAAAAGGAGGTCGGCGAAATGACCAAAACAATACAAGGCATACTCAATAAGGAAAAATCCGATGCCGCCGTTTGCTTTGGGTTTGATTCCGATAAAGACCAACTGGCTTTTGCGGTTAATAAGACGGGACTGCAAGCGGCAGCGAGAAAGTTTTACCATCCGAAAAGCCGATTTGCTCTTGCCGATGATTTTAACGGCGAGGAATTGGGAAAGAAACGAACCTTTGAAATCAGGGGAAAAACGTTTTACCTTGCTGTTTGTTTTGACGTGAAAGCGTTAGGCAAGAGGATTAAAGGAGCGGAAAAGAAGCCGAACGGCGTGGATGCGGTACTGAGTCTCATTCACATATTCGGCAAATCCATTAACAAAGAAGGCGTAGAACGGGGGCAGGGGTTCTCTTATTTTATTCGTACTATTGCAGGGGCTTCCTTGCAATGGGGAGTTCCTGTTTTTGCTTCCGCCACATTTTATAAGTGGAATGGTGCGAAATTTCCGTCGGGTATCCTGTGTAAAAAGGCATACTACAAAAATGGATGCGATTCCGACCTAAAAAATCTCAAGAACGATAAAGTCCGCCTCGATAAAGCAGTCAGAGAGGGAGAACTGGTTGAAGCGGAACCGGAATCTGCAATTTGCAAAGAGTACGTTCTGGAGTAGAACGGTTTTTTACCGCCGTCTTGCGGCGGCGGCTCTGACTTTTATTGCCGCTGCTGGTCGGCAAAGAGCGGGTACCTGCGAAACTTCGGTGAAAACATTCCACACTAAAACTTGCGGACAAGACTTGTCTGTACTATACTCAACAGGGAATTGATAGTATATGTTATGGAACAAGCCTAATGAAAAAGTCAACGCTTTCAAAAAACGTTTCCGATACTAAATTTACCGGTTTGTCTCCGAAGATGCTGACGTATTTCCGGCAACTGGAACGGAACAACAATAAACCGTGGTTTGCAGAACACCGCAGCGAGTATTTGCAGTATGTTGCCGAACCGATGAAGCGTCTTGCACTCGAACTGGCACCGGTGATTCAGGAACTCGACCCGAAGGCGGCAACCGAACCGCGGCGGACAGTGTCGCGGATTTATCGGGACACACGTTTTGCGGGCGATAAAACGCCGTACCGTCCGAATGTTTGGATAGCATTCAAACGGAATATAGCAGATTGGACAAAAACGCCGGTGTATTTTTTTGAAGTAACAGGTGCGGAATACTTTTTTGGTATGGGAATGTATTTAGCAAATGCTGCAACAATGCGGAATTTCCGCCGAATGATAGATGCCGACCCGCAGGGCTTTGCCGAAATGATTGAACCGGTGAACCGGAGCCGGTTGGTTTCGCTGGTGCCGGAACAGTACAAACGTCCGCTGCCGTGTGGACATCCGGCAGGAGTAAAAACGTGGTATCAGAGCAAAACAATCGCGGTGATAGGCACCCGTGCGCCGGACAAGACACTGTTCTCGCCGAAAATCATTGACTTTATCACCGCCCGATTCGTACTGCTCAAGCCGCTCTACGATTACTTGTGGAAAGCGGTAACAATATAACGTCTCTTCGGCAAGGGACTCGTCTGAAAGGGACTCGTCTGACTTCATTCGTAACAGACGCATATCCCTTGTTTATTTGCGGGTTAGTCCGTGACGTACGGCAGGAGAGCCATAAATCTTGCGCGTTTGATGGCGTTAGCAATGGCGTGCTGGCTGACGGCAGAGCAACCGCTCTTACGGCGGCTCAAAATTTTGCCCTGCCGGCTCGTCAGTTTCTTGAGCAGTTCGACATTCTTATAGTCAACGAACATCGGACGCGGACGCTGACCATCAACCATCAACGGGTCTTTCTTTTGTACCATTGCCTTGGTTCTGGTACGTTTGCGCTGCTTGAATTTCGACTTCTTAAATGGTCTGGGCATTTTCGCTGTAAAATGACAAGTGTGGGACGGATTCTAACCGATTTTCGCAAAAAGTAAAGTCCCCGTCCGGTTTATTGCTGTTTGATGCGTTTTTGCACGTCGAGTTCCAGCGTGCCGAAGGTTTGTTCGTGCCGCTGAATCGTCGCTTGCAGGGCAAGCATCATCCGCTTTGCCGTGTAAAAGTTTGTAACAACCCGGCTGCTGACCGTAATCGGCGGCGTGTCCGCTCCGATAGGCTGCGGATTTAAGCCGAAGTCGATGAGCAATTCTTCCGGCGTACCGGTTACGCGGCAAAAATTGGCGTAAATTGCTGTTACTTTGGAATCATCAAAGCGGAGTTGCGGGGGATTTTGAACGGGTTCTGACATTTTTTCTTCTTTCGGTTAACGGTTAAACTAATGCCCGCAGCAGGCGCAGCCTGCCATTTTGGGAAAATTCGGATTTTCGATGGCGAAACCGCGTCCCGTTTCGGAATTGAGGAAATCAATTTCGGTGCCGTCAAGGTGCGGGTCGAATTTCTTTTGCGTTGCCAGAGCCACGCCGCCGAATTCGTATTTGGTATCGAGGACGGCATCAAAGACGTTATCGAAATTGAGGGCATACTGCATTCCGCTGCAGCCTCCGCCGAGGATACTGATGCGTAAAAAAGTTTCGGCACCGAGGTTTTGTGCTTTTTTGATTTGACTAACCTCGTTAATTGCTGCCGGTGTCAACACAATAGGCATAATGACATTCTCCTTTGCGTCCATTATACAACATAAGTGAATGTTTGCAAGGATAGACAGCACGAAAGGCAGCGAGGGATGATGTGGGGGGATACATTGAGTTATGAAAGCGGTTAATACCCTCAACGTCGTCATCACTGCTGCCTTTCGTGAAATAATTAACAACGCAGAATGAAAACTAAATAATGAAGACACTGGTTAATACCATTGCGGTATCCGCTTTCTTTCATTATTTTCTCCGTCTTGCAAGTCCGGGACCTGTCAAGCCCAAACCCTGAATCAGCAGCGCAGCCGTCCGTTTCGTTCAAACCGTAGATAACCCCGTGGAATGTGTTGGTTCCTTGTTGCAGTGTCCCGTAATATTCAAACCGATGCGGGTTTACAACGTCGGCAGAAACTGTGTTAACCGCGGAAAAGATTACGGCGAGAGAGAGAGAGAGAGAGAGAGAGAGAGAGAGAGAGAGAGAGAGAGAGAGAGAATAT
>JAITQJ010000117.1 GCA_031288955.1 Planctomycetaceae bacterium
CTTCCGCCCAGCGTTTTTCGTCGTCGGCTTTGCGCTCGAGACGCTGTTTTTCGGCTTCCGCCCAACGTTTCTCGTCGGCGGCTTCGCGTTCGGCACGTTCCTCGGCACGTTCCCGCCGGCTTTCAATCGCTTGCTCCTTAATCAACCGCAAAACGTTTTCGTAGGTTAACTTTTCTTCAGCACTCATCGTTTCCTCTCCTCTCAATCAAACAACGGCATTTTACACTTCGCAAAATACCTTGTCAAACAAAAAAACGGGAATATAACACGTTCCCTTGTTGCCGTTTCAATCCGTTAATCGGCAGACCTTTTCGGCGGGTCTGCCGTTCGGCATATCTATCCGCGGATGCTCTGCCAACGACTTTTCTATCGGCTTAAATACCTCCAATATCTTGCAGTAATCCGGGTCGCCCTTGTCGGCAAAAATGACCCTGCCGCAACGCTCTGTACCGCCCGCCGATTTCGCCAACGGTGCGAGCAAAAACGGATTCAACTCCGGCTCCGTAATACGAACCCAACTGCGGCGGGGAACTATGCCGTCTGCATTTTCCTGCGGATGCTGAAACTGATTCTGCGTCCGCCGTATCCAATCTTTCCTTGCAGCATTTCCCTTTGAATGACATTCCGCACAACGCCGACCGCCAACCTCGTTCAAAACCGTATCCAACTCTTTCGGATAAATTCGCCGGCAGCCCAACGCATCAGGATGCGATGTTTCACTCGACCCGTAATACGGCACATTCAAATCAATCCAAGCGAAAATCTTACGCTTGCTAGCGTCGTCCATCTCAAAACGTTTGTTCCCTTTTTCGTCAGTATGTCCGCTGCGAATCAACTCCGCAAGAGGACTGCGGTACGAACCCCATTCTTTCGGCTTGATATGTAAAATGTTCTGTTCCTGACCGTTGTATGTCGGAATCCAATTAACATACGGACTGCCGGTTCGTCCCTGATTTTCCGATGCCAGCGTTTCATACGAGACGTTAAAGTAATCGGTATAACTGCCGGTCAGGTCAACATTCTTCGGAGCGTCTTTTGCATTATGACATTCCGTACAGTACCGGTTCCAAATCGGCTGAATCGTTCGGACATAATCGAAACCCGGCGAAAATGCCGCCCGGTCGGGAGAGACCTTTGCCCAATCGGGCAGTTTCGGTTCAAGCGGCTGCTGGGTTGCCGCCTTTGTAAATTTTGCCGTCTGAATCGGCGTGGTCGTTCTCGAATCGTGGCAGCCGACACAGGTTTGCTCTTCGCCGGGCATCAGATGGGTGAACGAACGCATCCGTTGAATTGCCCGACCTTCCTTGTCCAAAGCGATGAAGTAAATCGGACCAGTAACGGGAGATGACACAACACTAACGGCATTATACGCATTATCAAAGCCCGATGCTTTCACAATAAAATGTGCAGAGCCGTCTTCGGCAACGGGAACATCGCCGAGAATCATTTTACCGGCATACGTTGCTCCGCAGGAAATCGTTGGAAACTGAAAACCGAAGGAACGCAAATGCGGCTCAATCCGTACGGTCTTTTGCATTTCCCGAACAACCCGAATGGCAGCAACCTCGCCTCGTTTCACATCGGAACCCAGTCCCTGATAAACGTCCTGAACAGCAAGCGTTGCATAATCGAATTTATTATTGGTCAACGCATTGCCCAACACCGGCGGTTTTGTCCGCGGACGAATCGGTTGGGCTGAAAAGTATTCCATTCCGTCTGCCGGTTTCGGCAAAAGCGTTGCAGAAGCAAGCGGCTGCTTGGTTGTTGAATCAATGTCAAACGTCCGCACCAAAATCGGTCCGTTTGCCGAAACAAGAAATCTTTCGGAATCCAGCGGATACGGGAAACTGTAAATCTTTTTCGTTCTTCCCCAAGTATTATCGCCGCCGCCTTCGTTGACTTTGGCAATGTTCACGTCCGGCGTAATGTTACGGATAGATGCCTGCGTATTGATGCCGTGCTGCCGGTCAATGATTCCGATTCCGCCGCGTGCCAAACCGCCGTGTCCCGTCATTGCACAGACGATTTTCTGTGTGCCGGGAATCTGTTGGGCTTGCATAAATGTTTCCGGCGAAAGCACGCGGTTGCCGAAAAATACTTGCAGATGCGTGCCGTTCGGATGAATTGTCCAAAGCGATTGAATCGGAATTGCCGGTTTATCGACATACTCCCAGCGGCTGTAAATGATTCGACCGTCATCAAGAACGGACGGCGTGAAGTCGTTCAAATAGTTGCCGGAAAGTTGAATCAGGTTCGAGCCGTCGGGGTGCATACGGTGCAAAATACCGACGGGCGCGTTCCAGCAATAAGCGAACTGCGGACTTTTTGTACATAAAAAGGCGATGTCTCCATCCGGCAGCCAGCAAGCGTCGTAATCGTGTTTCGGACCATCGGTTAACTGCTTCAAACCGCTGCCGTCAACGTTGATAGACCAAAGATGATACGCTTCGGATTGCTGCCGCCGCCAAGCGAAGAGAATCGTTTGACCATCGTAGGATAAATCGGCGGAAAGAATCTGTCCTGCCGGTGTCGGCACAAGGAGTCTGCCTTCGGCGTTCGGATTGCCTTTGAGTTCGTTGACATCGAAAACGTAAAGTCCGCCGCCGGCTTTGAAACCTTCGTAATGATAAGTATAAACGTGTGAAGCCCGGATTTCATAACGTTTGACGGCAAGGATTTTATCGAAACCTTGCGTTAAAAAGTTTTGCGTGTCCGTATCAATTTCGGCGAGAACTTCCGGCGAGTTTGCCGAACGTTTGCCGCGAAGTTTTTTGAATTCAGCAGTGTCGAGTGCTTTGGGAAATATCATTATTTCGGAAGCACCGGGATTGGGACCGCCGTAAGAATTCAGAAAGACGATTTTCAGCGTTTGAATTTTTTGCGGCGTAAAAGTTATCTGCTGCGGTTCCGGTGTTTTTCGGAGCGTTCCGAAGGCAATCGGAGTGTTTTGGTTGTCGGCGAAGACCTGATAATCTTTCCAACATTCGGTTTCAAACCAGGCGGTTCGACCGAAATAGACGATTTCGGCAGCGGCGGTTGGTTCGTTCCATTGAAACGTTATTTCGCCGCGGTTGTTAGCGGTCTCGTTACGGACGCACCAAGCCTTTCCGGTATCGTTACGTGAACCGGCATCGGGAACGAAGCCGTCAGTAACAAATGGGGCGAGGTACTGATTGCTGTACTCGGAACTAGCCGACACCGCCGCTTTGGGAGCGATGTTATCATTTGCCCCGTACAGAACTGCGGCGGCGGACAAAAAGAATACGCAGAAAGTAAAGTGTTTCATCGTCATTGCCTCAATAGATTGCCTTGTTCCAACACCTGCCTTTGATTATAACATACAAAGATTGTGAAGCACAACGATTAAACCTTGCCGGATTGGTTTTGCCGAAGAGTTTTTTAACCGTAAAGACGTGAAATTACTGGCGAGGGATGAGGAAAATTGGGAAGGAAAAATGTTCAGAGCCGCAATCGTAAGATTGCG
>JAITQJ010000108.1 GCA_031288955.1 Planctomycetaceae bacterium
GGCGGACCGGGAATACCTGTCGTTGTTTTCGTCATCGGCGTTCCGTACGGCGGGATATTTACGCCGCTGATGAGATTCTGCGGTATTGTTGACGATTGTCCCGGTGCATAACCAGCCGGCGGGGCAAAATATCCGGGCATCGAAACGAAACGTTTATTTTCCGCAACAATGCTGCTCAAATCCTTGTTCCCCATACGGATAACCGCAAGAATAGAACCGCGTTTACTTGCCTCGACAATCGGGTCAACGCCGGGCTGCAACTGTGTATTCACAAGCGTTCCGACACCGGACATTGCAATGCCCTGAAAATCAGGATTCGGCAAATACACAACTTTCGTGATATAGTTGCCGGAAAATACCTGGTCAAAATCGTTATCGGTAAACTCAATAGGAATTGAACTATGCGCTAAAAAGGCTTGCGTCCGTGCTGATGTCGGGGCAATTTCCAAAGTCGGGTATAATTCTTTACCCGGTTGGTTGGGTACGTTCGTTAACTTCAAACGGTAAATGTGTCCCTGACCAAAATCGTGTGTTGCCGGACAGATAAACGGTTCGGAGTCGAACGTGCCGGGAATTTTGGCATCCCAGCGGATAACCAGCGATTCTAAACCGAGAAAATGAACTTGTGAAGTCGGTACAATAGGTACCGGCATTGGCGGCATACCAATTTCCGCCATACTGCCTTGCAGTGCTGTTTGCTGATACTGTCCCGGTGCGGCACCGGGCATAAAACCTTGCGCAGGCGGCATAATCGGCGGCTGATACATATCGGGGGCAACACCGGGACCTGGTCCATCAACACCGATACCGTTGTACGGAGATTGATAGAAACCGCCGTTCATTATCGTACCCTGACTCTGGCATCCCGCCAGCGTCAACAATAATGCTGCAAATGCGATACTGCGTCTCATACGGCTTCCTCTCCCTTAAATACGATGCCCTGCAATCGGGACTTTTTAATTGACAACGGACAATTAACAAGGGACAATGATTTTAATCGTCAACATTCCGTGATTAAAAAACACTCGTCTCTTCTCATTTTCGGCGAAACGTGATACTGTTCTTTGATAAAATGTGCAAAATTTCTATTGGAGCGGTCTTTTTAACCGTTCTGGGGGGTTGCGTCCTCGCTAAAGCAGCGGCACCGGAAGGAAACGCAGCCTCCGTTTCCTCCGGCGGACAATACATCAATAATGCTCTTGAAATGCTGCTGCGTGTCAAAACGATTGAAGCGGACATACGTTTGGAAACGCTTGTTGACGGCAAAGAATACACCGCAACCGGTCGTTATGAAGAACAAACATTAAAAAATGTCAATGCAAACCGCGTCTTTCTCCGTTCACAGTACCGTCTTGAAGTCAATTTTGCGATGAGCGGGCAGCGGGATGCAAAATCCGATGTTAACCGGATGACGCTGGTGTGCCATATTGACCCCGTTGACAAGGAAAAAAGCGTGATTGAAAAATATACGTCAATAGAAGGCGTGAAACAATACACGTCGGTGAATCTGACAAAGTTAGAGGAGCGGCTCAAGACGGCAAATCAGGAAACGGTGTTTATACAAGTTAGTGAAGTCCGCAATCTTGGCGGCTTGTCGGCGATACTTCGTCAAATGAACCGGTTCTATGAATTTACGCAGCCGGTTGTGTTGGAAAATTTAACATCAGGCGGTGAAACAATACCGGCGGTGAAAGTATCGGGAACGCTAAAAAGTGCGTATTATAAGGAACTGTTAGAGCGTTTCGGCGGTTTGGACAAAAAGGGGCGGCATCCGGCGGACTTTCCGTCGGACGTTGACGTTTGGTTAGGCAGACACAATGATTTTCCGTATCAGATGCGTTATTCAAACCGTCTTTTGCTGTCGGGCAAGACGAAAACGTTATTGTTGCAGGAAACGTTCCATCACGTCATTGTCAACGGCGAGGCGATACCGGACATCAAATTTGAGAGGCTGAAGGTGTCAGACGACGTGTTCTCTATCCAGGACGACACGGAGAATTTTTTAAGAACACTGGGCTTGTAGTTTAAGACGGTACTGCGGAACACAATCGGGCGTTAACTGCCGATTGATGATATAACTGCAAGGCAAGATAACATCAATGCGAAGATGAATCTATTCAGGAATAATGACATATCCTTATCGCAACAGAAGACGAAGACACCCCTTGCGGACAAAACCCGTCTGTGCTACATTTAAAAGAGAATTGATAATAACATAGGTTGTGGAACAAGTCTAATGAGGAGATTTTGTTATGAAAACGTTCGCAAAGGTATTCTGGCTAACGGTACTCGGTCTTTCGGCGGCGGCAACGATGACACTTGCCGATGACGGACTCGTCAATCAATGGACTTTTGACGGCAATCTGAATAACGCCGTCAACAGACAATTCAATGCAGCCGGTTCTGTGAAGTTCGTTGACGGCGTTCACGGACAAGCCGCCGACCTGTCAGGGAATTGTGTTATTGAAATTCCCGCCGGAATTATTCCCGCCAACTTGAAAGAACTGACTTTCTCCGCTTGGGTGATGCCTAAAAACCTGAACGGTTACATCGAAATTTTCCGAAAAGAAGATGTCAGCAAGGTGAACGGTAACCCTAATTGGACATCGCAAAGCCAAATGCGGCTGCTCTTTGCGTTTCAAGAGAATGGACACTTTCTCACGCTCGGATTAAATACAGGCGGTAACTATGCCGAATGTGATGCTGTGATTACGCCCGAAGAAATTTTAGACGGACAATGGCATCACGTTGCCGGGACATTTGACGGCAAAACGATGCACGTCTATCTCGACGGCAAAGAAATTGGGTCTTATGAACGGCAAGGCACACTCCAAACGGCAAACGATTACCGCCCGATTGCCCTGATGCGGGATGCAATCGCCCGCAATGAGTACGATACCGTTGATGGTGCTACGGTCAACGCTCCCGGCTTTATCGGTTCCTCCGAAGGTAAAGGCGAATTTTTCAACGGCAAACTTGATGATTTCCGCATTTACAGCCGGGCTTTGAGTGCAGGTGATATTCAGTCGGCGTTTTCCGCCGGCAGACCGATTCTGCCGCTCATTGACAAAACCTTCGCCGCAAGCAGACTTTATGTCAAAGGAGATTCGTTTGTAACAACGCTGCTGGAAACAGAGAAAAAAGTCGCCCAAGCGGAAAAAATGACTCCGCTGACTGTGGTTCAGTTGCACCGCTTTATCCGTAACGATTTTCCGCTGGAAACAAACGTTTACGTTATAAAAAACCAGCGAAGTCCTGTCGAGATGATGACTTGGGACAAGGATAAGTTGTTACAGCGGGGAAAAAGTCTTGAAACCGGTTATGGCGAGTATCTGCCGCTCACGGAAAACCAGTGGACATTTTTGACCGAACAAGACCGGACGAAATGGACTCGGGTCAAAAATCTGTTTGCCTCTTATCAACAGGCTTCGGCAAATTTAGAATCAGCCGACAGGTCAAAACTTTACGAAGCCGTTCTCGATATGGAAAATGTGGTCGAAGAACGTCCCCGAAAAGCAGAAGGTGTTGCCGGTTACAAAAAACCGGAAACGCCCGAAGTCAAAGACCGGACAGCAGACGAAGCCCGGCAAATACTTGAAGCCGATTGGCTGTTCCAATGCGGCGGCAAGCCGACAGTAGAACGTTCATTGCAGGAAATTGGTTGGGCGAGGGCTTTGGCGGCAAGGATTCAAAAGCAGTATTCCGGCAAAGTCAATTTTGATGCCGAATTGCAACAACTCGGTGAGTTGGAAACAAAAGTAAAATCGGCAAGCGGTGAAGATGCCGCTTTGTACTTTGCCGTCCGCAAAGTGAAGCGGGAAATAACATTCAAAAATCCGGTTATTGATTTCGATTCGATATTATACGTTGACGGACCCGGTCCGCAGGGGAGCGAAGCCAACCACGAAACGCGGCACCGGCTCGGTTATATGGCAGTGCCGGGCGGACGTTTGATGACGCTCAAAGGACTTCATCCGGGCGGTCATCAAACCAAATTGATGCCGCAAGAACCGCTGCACGGTTCGTTTTGGCGACCTGATTTGTCTTATGACGGCAAACGGGTTCTCGTCGGTTTCAAGCCGCATAATGAAAAGAATTTTCACATCTACGAAGTGGGGGTTGACGGTTCTATGGAACGGCAACTGACCGCCGGTATTTTCGATGACTTTGACCCGATTTACCTGCCGGACGGTAAGAACATTATGTTCCTGACTTCACGCGGACACATTTACGTGCGGTGTATGCCGACAACGAATGCGTTTGTGTTGGCGAGAATGTCCCTTGATACCAAAGCGGGCGACAAATCGTTGTACATTATTTCCCGTAACGGTGAACCTGAATACACGCCGTCTGTGATGAACGATGGACGCGTCATTTATACCCGATGGGAATACACGGACAAACCGCTTTGGCGGGCGCAGAGTCTTTGGACAATGAACTCAGACGGAACGCAAGTCCAGACATTCTGGGGCAATCAATCCGTGTGGCCCGATTTGCTGAAAGATGCGCGGTCAATTCCCGGCAGCGAGCGGGTGATGTTCACCGGAGCGGGACATCATAACTGGTTCGGCGGCAGTATCGGAATTATTGACCCCGGAAAAGGTTTTAACTTCCCCGATGGTTTAACAAAGGTTACGCAGGAATTGCCTTGGGTGGAAGTGGGTAATGGTCCGGTTGACCCGAAAGAGTCGGTAACATATCACACCGCAGGCAATTATAAGTCTTATTATTCGCCGTATCCGTTGAGTGAGAAAGACTTTATGGTGTCGGCTGACAAAGGAAAAAGGGTTTTGCTGCTGATGGATACGGACGGCAACCGCGAGTTGATATTAGAAGGGGTACACCATATATGGGATGCTCAGCCGATTCGTTCCCGTAATGTACCGCAAGTTGCGGCGGATAGGGTAAATTGGCCCGATTGGGAGAGCCGCGATAAACCGGCAACCGGCAGAATTTACAGTAACAACGTTTATGAAAACGCTCCCGAAGAGTTGCGGGGAAAAGCCAAATATCTGCGGATTTGGTCGATTGAACACAAAACCTACACGCTTTGGTATAACCGCAATTACGTTTCGTCGGGTCCTGAAATTTCCGTGAACCAATCGGAGGGTGTTAAAAAAATCATCGGTACAGTTCCGGTCGAAGAAGACGGCAGCGTGAGTTTTACTGCTCCGTCAGGCATTGCACTGCATTTTCAATTACTGG
>JAITQJ010000112.1 GCA_031288955.1 Planctomycetaceae bacterium
TCTCGTTCTACTATCTTACGGCAGACCAGCCGAAGACGGTCGAGGCGGTATTCAAAAATTTACCGTCAGGCGAACCGCTTTACGTTTGCATTACCGCCATCGACCATTTTGGAACGCCGTCAAAACGAACGTGGTTTTTAGATGCTGCCTGATTTTCACAACCGCCGCGTTGATTCGGATTCATTCCGAACCGCAGAATTTTATCTTTGAAGACGAAGAGAAAAATTTAGATGCGCTGTCGGAAAGGCTGACCTGATTGCAGGCAGCAAGACACTATCCTAACCCGATTCAACCTATCCGTCTGGCGAAAACAGACAAATAAAGACACAATTATCGGGGGCATCGGGGGGCTAACACCTTTCGCTCTTGGGCATCAATACCCTCCGCTTGGGCAGCAGTTGCACGTTCCTTTCGGCTGTGCTGCCTCCGGCTTTTCACCATCGCAAATTGCCGGTGAACTCGTTCCATTTACGCCCAAGCGGTCAACTCCTTTGTCCACAAACATCTTCGCCCTGTCATACGCACGGATACCGCCGCTCGGTTTAACTTTAATGCGTCCCTTCGCCGTCCGCAGCATTGTGTCAACGTCCTCCTCTTTCGCTCCGTCTCCGTTAAAACCCGTCGAAGTCTTCACAAAGTCTGCACCAGCCTCAATGCAAATCTCTGTCGTCTTTACAATCTGTTCCGTATTTAGTTGAGCCGTTTCAAAGATGACCTTAACCAGCACACCGCTCTTGTGCGCCGCATCAACGACTCCTTTAATGTCTGCCCGGACTTCATTCCAAAGACCGCTGCGAATCCAGCCGTAATTGGCAACCATATCGATTTCGCTCACACCTTTTTTGCAGTATAACTCTGCTTCTGCAATTTTTGACTCCGGCAACTGCGTGCCGTGCGGAAAACCGAGAACAACGGAAACTTTCGTTTCGCTGCCAGCCGTCAGTTGCTTGGCAATATCAATGTCGCAAGGACGGACACAAACGGTCTTTACCTTGTATTCAATGCCTTTCTTAATGTTATCGACAGCCTCATCACGGGGCATTTGCGGAACAAGGACGGCGTGGTCGAGATAGCGGCTTATCGTCATTTTAGTGAATCGGGAATTGGTAGCACTCCTGATTATCCTTTTTCAATCCGTGATTGTCAAGCCAAGCGTTCCGTGCGGACGGCAATGTCTTCCCGCCGCCGTGGATTTACGGTAGAATACCTTTGGGATAAGCAAGTATCTGCACAGGTTTTTCGCTCTTGTGTAGATTGCGTAAAACAGATAGAATCAGCCGAATGAAGCGGGCGGTAGAATGTCCCCGCCGAAATAATATGAAATATCTTTTTATTGTCAAACGTTCCGGTGATATGCTGCACGAAAAGGCATTGGTCGCACACATCATCCGTGTCTGCGTCTCAATGCACGTCAACTATGACATTGTCGTTACAGAAACCTTTATGCAGGAAGAATCTATCGTCAAACTGAAAACGGCGGCTCTGAAGGATGAACCGCTGCGGATTATCGTTTGCGGTACAAAGGAGACTCTGCACTTCACCATCAACGGCTTTCTTAACGACACCGGACAAAACATCGAAATCGGATACCTTCCCTACGACGGCGTATATGACGTTTTCAGTACATTCAAAGAAGTTAACGCAAACACCGTTTGGAACGTCGAAAATCTGATGTACGGCGATGCCGTCGATATGGATGCCGTTAAAGTCAATAACCGGTATTGCATTGCAACGGTCAACGCCGGTGTCGATGCAACGTATGCTTTGCTGCGGTCTTGGATATATTCCTTTCTGCCCCATTTAAGCCACAAACATTGGGCAGCGCGGTTCATCACTTTTTTCCTTGAATACACTGCTTTGCTGACCGGTATTCCGAACAAATCGGTAACGATGCTCCTCAACGGATACGAACAGATTACCTCTAATTATCTGTTCTTCGTTTTTACGAATACGAGGACGTACGGTGCCGGTTATACCTGTGCTGCCGATGCCGAATCGGACGACGGACAACTCAATATGTATCTGATGCATCGTATTCCGTTTTGGAATATGCCGCGAGCCTTAAAAGGCTATAGGTCAGCCGATGTAATGAAAAGCAGTTTTATGAACGAGAATAATCTGCACGTTGCCCGGCGCATTGTAAAAGCCGATGTTACCTTCGACGTGTCGGTCGATATTTGTCTCGACGGCAACGTGTATATGCACACCGCCTCGCTGTCGATTGAAGTTATCCCTGCCGCTCTCCGTTTTATCCTGCCGAATTTTTCGATAGAGACTTCAACGAGTTTCAACATTAGCCGATTAGGTTCGGTTGTCCAATGAAATGCTTCAAACGCTTTTTTACATACCGCCGCAGTTTTTTGGTGTGCCTGTTTTCGGCTTCGGCTGGCTCTTGGGCATCCTTGCTGCCGGTACTGCGGTAATGCTGCTGGTTCCGCAACTCCGCCGGAGAACTTCCGCTGCGTCAACTCTTTTCACCGCCGGCATCATTGCCGCTCTTCTGTTTTTCGTTTTTCCAAACCTCATCGAACCCCCTTACGGTATTCCGATACGCGGTTATGGAGCGTGCCTGCTGCTGGCAATTTTCGCCGCATTGACTCTGGTCATTCATCTTGCGAAACAGCGGAACATTGCTGCCGAATCGGCGTATTCGCTGTGCCTCTGGGCGGTCGTTTGCGGCATCGCCGGGGCAAGATTATTTTATGTAACAGAATACTGGCAGGAGTTGATTTATTTCGATGCTGACGGGCATCTGCTTATTCCAGAAACACTTTGGAGTGTGCTGAACATTGCCGGCGGCGGATTGGTTGTTTTCGGTTCTATCATCGGCGGCATAATCGGCTGCACCATTTTTATCCGCCGTAATGCTCTGCCGTTTTTTGCCGTGTTCGACGCATTAGCACCGGCTTTAATGCTCGGCATTGCCGTCGGACGAATCGGCTGCTTTCTTAACGGCTGCTGTTTCGGCGGAGTTTGCGAAGAACCTTGGGCTGTAACTTTTCCGGCAGGCAGTCCGGCGCATATTCACCAAATTGAACACGGTAAAGTTTTTTACGACGGTTTGAAGTTTCAGGAAACAGACGGCACGTTGTCGATTGCCGAAGTCCTTGCCGGCAGTCCTGCTGCCGATGCCGGTATGCAGCCCGGTATGCTGATTCGCAGCATTACGGCAGCAACAAAAGAAACGGGGGAGATAACGCCGGTCTCTTTCGCACCGGCTTCCGCGGCGGCATTGACGCTGTTATTGCAGCATCTTCATCAGTTGTCGCCGAACGACAAAGTCCGGTTTGACATTTACACCAATGCACAGCGGACGGCAGCGCAGCCGTATTATGTACCGATGTCGGCACCGCAGATTTTGCCGGTGCATCCGACGCAGTTGTACAGTTCAGCGGCGGCTTTTGCCGTTTGCGGTATTTTATTGGCTTTGAACCGGTTACCGTTTTACCGCTGCCGCAGCGGATTGGTTTTTGCTTCGTTTTTGATTATCTATGCGGTTGTCCGTTTCGGCATTGAGATAATCCGCACGGACGAAGACTCTTTTCTCGGTACGGGCTTGACGGTATCACAAAATATCTCTATTCTTTTCGCCGCCGCAGGAATCGTTTTATTCGTTTACCTGATTACGAAAAGCCGAACCAGCGTCTGATTTCACGCTTAACGCAGTTTTTTTCTTACCGAGAACGGCTTCGGCGTACTCTTCGATTTGCTCCGGCAACTCGAAGTACATATCGTAAACGTAATAATCCTCGTACTCGCATTTATCGCTGCTGTACTCGCGGCAAATGTTCGGACGGGTTTCATACGTCTGACAAAGATTTGTGTCATCGTCAAGAAACTTACACTTATTATAGACGAGCAGATACCACGTATCGCCGTCCACGAAAACCGTCGCTTTTTCGTGCAGCAGAAACCAGCGGATGAAGTCGAATTGCTTGCGGTCTTCCGGCGTGTCAATCGGCAGCGCAAAATACCGGCAGCATTTACCGGGGCAGTAATTGCACGGTATCTTGCCTTGAGGAATGTCTTTACGGTCGGGCTTGTTGTTTCGCATTTTTTTACACTCCTTCGCCGTTGATGAGCGTTTGAATGATTTTGTCCAGTTGATAACGCGATAAACATATTTGGTCAAAATGCGGGGCTGTTCCGAATATGTCGTTCTCTTCGCTTTTCACCGTGTCTTTGTCTTCGCTAATGTCGTCCAAACGCAGCATCATCACCTCTTCCTGCAATGCCGAGAGCCACTCCGGCATTTCAAATCCAACCCCCAGCGGCGTTTTCGCAAAGTTTTCAACCTGTTCCGCTAACTCCCCGAATGCTGTCTTTTCCCCTTCCTGATACACCTGCCGCGCCGCCTTCGGAACCAAACCGCACATACGGTCTATCTGTAACGGACGGACAAAACGTTCCTCTAAACGCTCATAAATACTCGGCAGCCACATCCCGTACTTTTCACTCAAGCGGTTATAATGCCGAACGTGTTCTTCCGCTGCGTGGAGGCTTCGGTTCGCGACTGCCTTTTCCCAAAGAACTGCCGCTCCATCACAACCGCTGCGTATCATCGCATCGTGTATCCAATACACCGGCTTCAGGTTCCACGAAACACGTTCATAACCGACTTGGACACGCAGCATATCAAGAAGCATATACAACTTCTCTCCGTGGTCGCTGTGTGTTGTCGTACTGTTATAATCGACGTACTCCGAATAATTTTCGGCAACGGATTCCAGAATGATTTCCAGTCTCGCTACAGCACTGTCCCAGTCGATTTTACGCCGTTCCAAATCATCGAGCAACTTATTGGCGATTTCGACTTCGCCGCCGTCTTTGCGTATTTTCAAAAGCGACCGCAGATAATTGCCGACTCCCTGATGCAGCATTGCCCGCAAGTTGCCGAAGCCCATATTTTGCTGCGTGAAAATGTCGTGTCCGTACTGCTGAATAAAACGTTTCACATCGTCCCAATAGTTCCGGTCAACGATTGACTCAACCGTTGAAACGCGGATTTGCTTGCTGTGTGAAAGCCAGCACGCCAGCAACTGCTCGACGATTTGTTCCATATAATCGACGAGTGCCGCATCCTGCAATTCCCGTTCTTTATCGCTGTTGCGGCTCATTTTCCAACTCCGTGCCGAAACGGAAACGCATTTCGTTATCGCCCGTGTTGCCGTTTCAACGAGCCGGTCAAACTCGGTTATTGCTCCCGGACTAATCGTGTTCATTTCTTCCATCGTTTGGACAGTCGAGAGAATCCCGAACGCTTCAATCAGCAGACCGAGCCGCGGAGCATATTCCATCAAACGGATAATCGCCTGCTGAATACAGCGGCAGCGCACGATAGCGTGTGCCGAACCGCCGCGCGATGTCGGAACATAAAGTATCGTCTCGCGGGCAAGCACTTGACGCATACCGCCCCAAAGTTTCTTTACCGCCTTCGTGTCATTGCTGAACACGGCTTGCAGCACATACAGTACCGCCGTCTCCCATTCTTCGTGCGATTCCCAATGTTTGCTGCCTAAAAAGGCTTCGAGAAGCATTTTCGCATCACGGACTTCGACTTGAGTCCAAACGATGCGGTCAATTAGAATCTCTTTCGTTCCCCGGTGCCGGTCATATTCCAAAAGCGAGTCGGACGTTCCTTTCGGCGGAGGAACCTGATATTCGCTGACACGTTGAAGCAATTCGTGCAAGCCGCCGCTCAATTTCGTTATCTGCCGGAGCCAAGCCAGAGCGGCATCATCCAGAGACGCTGGAAAGGAGGCTGACGAAGTTTGCGCATCGGTTACGGAGCCGTTTTCACGCATATTAGGCAAAACCTCTCCGCTTTTCCGTGATACCGATTGTTTGGCTATTCGTTCGGTAACGAACTTCCATAACTTCGTCATCGAAACGATAAACGTCAGCCGGTCGCTAATCCGTTCCGTTTCACTGATAATTTCAAAATCTTCGTCATCGTTGAAACTGCCCGGTGCCGGTACATCCATCATCGAGCCGTCAATGCCGTCATCTGTTGAATCGTGAAACGACATTTCATCGTACAACGACTGAAACGGTGAATCCTCCTGCTCGTTTTTACGTTTCTTTCGCGGCTTATCTTTATACGGATAATCGAAGATATTCCCGAAATCCGGCTCTTCGCCTTCTGAATCAGTGTCAGCATTTTTGCCCTTCGGTTTGCCTTTGGACTTATCCGCCTTATCGCCGCCGGTTTTTTTCCCGTCTTTCTTTTTTGAACCTTTGTCTTTGGCGAACCATTCGTCTTCAAGTTCGAGCGTCGGCACTTCCCAATACTCGTCGGCATTCGCTTCGAGGAAATCGAAAAATTTTTGCGTCAGTTGCCAGCGTTCTTCAAACGGCAGCGGCGGTACGTTCCGTATCGTTTGCCGCCGCGGTGTTTTCGGAACATCATTTTTGTCCCGCCAAAGTTGCTCCATCCAGCGCAGCAGAATCGAATGAAACGAATAATCGCCTTCGATGAGCGGTATTTTTTCTGAATGACTTAACCAGTGCATCAGCAGTGCCATTGAGGCAACGGGGTCCTGCTGGTCAAGCAGTGCTTCGGCAAGGAGTACAAAGGCTTTCGGCGACTTGAAGCGGTCAACGTGCCGCTGCCAGAACGCCACGTCGCCCGCTGCCGTACCGGCTTTATGCCAAGCCGCTAACGCCGTTGAAACAACCGCTGCCGATTCCCAGGTCTCGTTGCCGGAAAAACTTTCGAGACTGTCAACTTCTGTAGAGCCGAATTGGTCCCACCAACCCGCCAAACCGCTCATTTTGTCCGATAAATCGCTCTGCAAATCACCGTTACCTGACGCTGCCGCCTCTTTTTCCAAGCGGCTGTACAAATCGAATATCTCTTCGAGAAGATTGATTAAATCGTCCACCCGATGGTCGTGAATCGCATTTTCGGCGTTATGAAACAAACTGAACGTTCCGCCGAAACCCAGCATTGTCCACGGGTCAACAATCGCTCCGCAAGCGATGCCCCGATGTATCCAGTCTTCTATCTGCGGTAAATTCGCCGCTGCTTCTTCGAGTTTACCGTTGTCTATAAGCAGATGCGTTGTCGTTATATGACAGTCTATCGTTGTCAATATCCTTGACGAGGCGACGGATATTATCTCCGTTTGTTTCATCGCCGCTTCAGGATAACCGAGCCGGGCATAAAGCCGCGCCAAATGCATCCGCTGTAATTGGTCAGCCCGCCGTTTCGCCATCTGCCGGTTTAACGCTTGCCGGCAGCCGCCGAACGGCTGAAAAAGACGCTCTTGTTCCGCCTTAATCCGCGGCTTCATTTTATCGGGCATCATCACCAGCAGCATCTCGTAAAACTGGTCCCGATAACCCGCAATAATCGGCATTAAATCGTTGAGCGACGTTTCCGATGTGTACGTACCCGGAGTATCGCCGCAAACGCCGCTGCCCATCAGCATCGTTCCGGCAAGAACGGCACCGGCTTCATAAATCAATTCGTCATAAGGAACGCCGGCAACATCCGGCTCGCCCAGCCGTGCTGCCGCAACACGCGACATTATGCCGTCCACGGTTACTTGATGAACAACGAACCGCCGGTAAAAGCCGTCATTATCAATATCGTTCGGGTCCCAAAGTCCGAAATGATAATTCGGTTTCCGGTTGACCGGATGGTCGAAATCGTAAGCGCGGGCATCCATTACGAGTTCCTGCATCTTGTCCAGGTCGAAACACGCCTCGCGCAAAACGGACGGCTCGGTACGGCGAAGAATATCTAATGCCTGGCGGACAATATCGCTGTAACGCCCTGCCGCAACACCGATGCCGTTAAGATACAGAGGAATCGTTGACGACCATTCGTGCAAATACGGCTGGTGTTTTTCAACTCTGCCTTCTAAAACCGGTATGGGACGGTAGCCGATATAGTCGTTGAGTTGTGAAATCACTGCCGGAACAATCCGTTCGGTCTCCGTCCACGGCGTACCTTGTTTCAAAACGGTCTCAAAGATTTTGCCGAGAAAAAATGAATTGAACAGAAATTCGTTAGTCTGGTGAAACAGTAAATCCTGATGAAATTTCCGGTATTCCTGAAAAAAATGTTTTTCAACGAGTTGCAGTATCAGACCGGCTTGGTCATCGACTTTGAATACTTTAGATTGTTCGGCAAGTTTTTGTAATTCGTGCTGGAGTAAAGCGATAACCTGCTGGGCGGTACATCCGTCTTCGGTGTGTACCGATTCGGAACCGCAAAACCGAAACAAGGAGTCCAGGGATTGGAAAAAACGCACCTCCCGATTACCGGAGGAAAAATTGAGGTATCCGAGTACGTCCTTTGCCCAAATTTCCTGTGATGACAATTCGGCTTTCTGTTCCATTAGGCTTTGATGAAATATACACAGCGATTATACAGTATTTTTTCGCTTTGCACACACTCACTCGGATTGAGGATACGCAACCTGCGGGGGCGGTTTTTTTCACGCAGAAAGCAGATTTTGCCGGAAATGCCGCATTTTTAGTACCTTTTACGAGAGAAACCGGATAATCATTTTATCGCCAGCGTTGTTTCGGCTTTTCGCTTTTCGGGCAGTACGGGTGCGGAGCGTACATTCGGCAGGCAGGCTTTCATTTTTCACTCAAAACATAAAAAAATTGTTTTGCTGCCGGAGTAAAAACACAACCGTCCTGCAAGACTTGTCATTTACGCCTTTTTTGGTACACTTGCCGGAAATGTATTGTCCCGTTTTCAATAAATTGCCGTGTTCATAGCAAAAATCGTCGGTTCTCTGGTCGCTACCCAAAAAGTCGATAAAATGGTCGGGCAAAAACTGCTCGTCGTCGAACCCTACCGCCTCACTGAAGACCATTCAACTATGCACACAACCGGACGTTCTCTCGTTGCCGTCGATACTGTCGGGGCAGGAGAACACGAATATGTCCTCGTCTGTCAGGGTTCCAGTGCAAGAGGCACCGAGGAAACAAAAAATCTTCCCGTTGACGCAACGATTATCGGAATTGTCGATTCCGTTATTGTCGGAAAAGAAAAAGTGCAGTTGCAAAGGGAATAATTGTGTGGTAGAATGGTCTCAATCGGGTTAAATAAACAACACTTAACAACATTTTTAACAACAGAGTTCCGGCAACATACGGCTTGCCGGAATTGGTTCGACCTCAATGGTTCGACAACGTTTTCGTATTCGATTCAGCAAATTGGGAAATCTCAAATTCATCGGTCATAAGGATTTAATGCGGGCATTAGAAATGCTTTTTCGGCGTGCCGGACTTCCGATGGCGATGAGCAACGGATTTCATCCGAAACCCCGGATGAGTTTTCCGTCCGCACTGGCTCTCGGTTATGAGAGTGAAGATGAAGTTCTCGAAATTGAATTGAACGAGTCCGCCGATATGGTGTACCCGGACGCTCTCCTTGCCGACTTGAATAAGCACTCCATCAACGGATTGACATTTCATACGGCACACAAATTAGCCGAAGGCAGTAAAAAAGCAAAAATTGCCGCTTCCGTCTATACAATGAGTATTCCTGACGGTCAAAAACAATCCTTATCGCAGCGTCTCCGTTCCTTTCTCGCAGAAACTTCCTGTCCCGTCAAAAAAACAAACGGGAAAATGGTGGACGCTCGTCAAGCCGTTGCACCGGAAGGAGATACAGTGCAGTTTGCCGACGGAAAACTGACAGTTGAAATTCTCACTCAAGACGGTCCTGAAGCAGGTATCAGGGAATTCCTGACCGCCGCCGGACTAGACAGAGAATTGTTCAAAACAGTGTTTCCGAAAAAGATTGAAAGCCGATTGGCGGAGGTTACCGGTGCCTGATAACACCGGTTGCGCCCTTTTAGGAGACTCCTTTGATTGAATACGAAACGCCCTGCCGTAATGAAAGGCGTGAAATGAAGCAGGAAATGCTGATAAATTGCCGGCAATCGGAAGAAAGCCGGATTGCCGTCGTCGAAGACGGTGTACTCGAAGAACTTTACGTAGAAAGGACTTCGCAAAACAGTTACGTCAACAACATCTATAAAGGTGTCGTTGTTAACATTGAGCCGAGTATTCAAGCGGCGTTCGTTGACTTCGGAGTCGGTAAAAACGGCTTCCTGCACATCAGCGATGTGGAGCCGTGTTACTTCAAGCAGGTACCCGACTGGGAACGCCGGGAACTTGAAAAACTTACCGAATGGGAGGCGCGGAACGGCGTTGATGGCGACAGCGACCGCCGTTTCGGACACAACGGACGGGCGCAGGGACTCGACGACGGTTTCGGGCATAACCGTCCGCGTTTCAAGCCGCCGATTCAGGAAGTCTTTAAGAGAGGCGACGAAGTTCTGATACAGGTCATCAAGGAAGCCATCGGCAACAAAGGTCCGACGCTTTCAACGTACATCAGTATTCCGGGACGCTATCTGGTATTGATGCCGTCGCTCGGCAGAGTCGGTGTTTCGCGTAAAATCGAAGATGAAACCGTCCGCCGGAGACTTCGCCGGATGATGCTTGATTTGAATCCGCCCGAAGACCTCGGTTTCATTGTCCGTACTGCCGGTGCAGACCGGACGGACAAGGATTTGTCCAGAGATTTGGCATATCTGCTGCGGCTTTGGAAAGTCATCGTGCGGCGGATAAAGAAACTGCCGTCTCCCGTCGGTATTTACGAAGAGAGCGACATTATTATCCGAACGATTCGGGACGTGTTCAGCGATGAAGTCGATTCGATTGTCATTGACGAACCGGAAGCATACGAACGGGCGAAAGAATTTCTGCAATTCGTTATGCCCCGTCACGTTGACCGGCTTCATCTGTTCGAGGGCAAGGAGCCGCTGTTCCATAAATACGGTATCGACAAGGAAATCAGCCGCATCAATCATCGGCGTGTGCCGCTTAAAGGCGGCGGGTCGCTTGTCATTGACCAAACCGAGGCGTTGGTGGCGATTGACGTGAACAGCGGCAGTTTCCGCACAGAAGAAGATGCCGAAGAGACCGCATTCCAGATGAATCTGATTGCAGCGCAGGAAATTGCCCGGCAATTACGGCTTCGGGATTTGGGCGGGGTGATTGTCAACGACTTTATTGATATGAAGCGGGAAGCACATCGGCGGGGTGTTGAGCGGACGCTCAGCGATGCTATCCAGCGGGACAGAGCAAAAACAAAGATACTGCGGACGAGTCCGTTCGGATTGATAGAAATGACCCGTCAGCGTATTCGTCCGTCGCTGAAACGCAGCGTTTATCAGGAGTGTCCTTGCTGCCGCGGCGGAGGAGTGGTGAAATCGCCGGAAAGTATGGCATTGGAAGTGTTTCGTGCGGCAGTGCTGGCAGCGCAAATGCCGAACGTTGCCAAGTTGCGGGTGTTGTTAGCAGACGAGGTTGTTGAGTACCTGAACAACAAGAAGCGTCAGGAACTGGCAGATATGGAACGGGAATGGAATGTCGAAATCGTCATTCGGGTTCAGGCGGATGCGTGGCCCGAACATCTCGAAATTGAGTGTTTCGACGCAAATAACAAGCCCGTACAGGTACCGCTGTTGTGAAAACAGCGGAGATTCTGTCCTCCTGCCTGATTTTGTATGAACACTGAACTCCAAATTGACTTCGTTGCTCCGCCGCTGGCGGGGCATTTATTTCCGCAACTGCAACTCGCCCGGTACCTGAAAACACAAGGTTTTAATAACCTCCGGTTTTTCTCTTGTCCGGCGATGCAAAATGCCGTCGAATCCTGCGGCATCGGCTTCACCGCCATTCTTGCCGATAAGGAAAATGAAGTGATGGCACTCAGCCACACTGAACATCAGATGAACAGCCTGCGCGGACGTTTGAAATCAATTACCGGGATGCTCCGCATTGCTCAACAGATGTATGACGAACTACAAAATGAGTGGACGGTAAACCGCCCCGATTTAGCCGTCATCGACTTTTGTTCCCCCTTTGCCGGTTTCGCCGCCGAAGATATAGGAGTCCGCTGGTGGACGGCAATGCCCTGTTTATCGTTTCTTGAGGCAAAAACATCGGCACCGCATTTTTGCGGCTCCTTGCAGCCGTCGAATTCCTTTGCCGGTAAAGTGCGCAATGCCGTTTTCCGGCAGATTGTCCGTACCTTCAAATACGCTGCCGTTGCTTTGTTCGGCAAAGAATTCCGCAAGTTCGGATTCAAAAGACTGTATTATCCCGACGGCAGCGAAGGCTATTTTTCGCCGGAAATCATTCTCGCTTTGGGGCTTCGGGAATTGGAGTTTGAGCCGGAATTTCCAGCGAAACTGCATTGGCTCGGTCCTTGTCCTGAAAGTCCGCCGGCAGAGCGTCCGCCGCTGCATTATGAGGCGGACAAGCGGTATGTTCTTATTTCGCTCGGAACGCAAATCCCCTGGGTGCGGGAAAAGGCAGAAGCATTGTTCCGCAGCGTTGCGGCGGAGTGTCCCGATTTGACGTTTCATTTTACGCGGGGCAAGGTAACGGAATCGGCATCTGTAACAGAAAGTACCCGTAATTTGTTGTTTGTCAATTTTGTTCCATACACAGCGGAGTCGCTGCGGCATTATGACGTGATAATCAATCATTGCGGCAGCGGCGTGATGTATGCGTCAATAGCGGCAGGCGTACCGCAACTGCTTTATCCGCAGGACTTTGACCAATTTGACAATGCGGCGCGGGTTGTGTATCACGGTCTCGGTTTGCGGACTACCGGCAAAGTCAGGGACATTGTCAGGAAGTTGAACATCTTGTCAGGCGAAGAGCGTTACCGCAGCAAAGCGGCGGAGTTTCAGCAGATTGCCCGTTCATACAATCCCGGCGAAACGTTTTTGAAGTTGCTTGAAGGCTGTTTTTAATGCCTTTCTTTCCGCCGCAGGAAAATGTTTAATTTGCTCTTGCGTCCTTCTTTGCCAATCATTATTCTTCGGACAAGTAACCCTTTAACCAAGAAACACGGAGGTTTTTATGCAAGGATGGATGCAAACGCTTTTCTCTGCGCTCGTCGGCGGTGCCGTCGGAGCAGCAACAGTTTTTTTCGCCGGCTCGAATCAGAGTTCACTCGATTCGCTGACCGTCGGTGATTTGACTATCAAGAACAAAGCAGTGCTGCTCAACAAGGAGGGCAAAGAAGATGTCGTTATCAAGGAAGGCTCGGTATTGGCAAACAATATCGTCCTCGGCAAAAAGTTTATCGGCGTGCAGTACCAAGGGGAAGTTTTTGTCGGTAACCGGATGTTTACTACGCCGGATAACCTCAAAACAACACCGATGGAGCAGTGGCATTTCTATACCGAAATCGGTTCGAGCCCGGAGGTCGGCGGCGAATTTCTCGTCCGCGGTCCGAACGGGGCGAACGTAGTTAATCAGCAAAATGTCAACGGCATAACGATACGCACTGGTTTCAACAAGGAATCGATGCCGAGTATCGCCGCGGTTCAGAACAAAGACCGGTCGCTGCTGGGGCTGGCACCGTTCATTGCCCCAAAGAAACCGCAGGACAACACCAATGCTAATGCCAACACGAATACCAATGCAGCGGCAGCGGGAAATTCGGCGTTTGACTCGCCTGCAACGACACCGACAGCGGCTCAATCGAAGCCGGCACCGGCAATCGCAACGCAGCCCGATGCGGGTAAGGCGAACCTTCGCTAGATAAAATGTGTTAAGGGGGCGGAAGTTATCGCTTCCGCTTCTTTCACATCGAGCCGATGATTACACGGGAGACTTTCGATAAGCAGGTTGAGGCAGTGCTGACGAAGTTGCCTGCGGAGATTTTGCGTCTGCTTGACGAAGTGCCGCTGCACATTGAAGACCAGCCGTTAAAGCGGCTGATGAAAGAATTGCATCTGGAATCCGGCGACGAACTTTGCGGTCTGTTTCAAGGAGTTTCGCTGAACAAAAAGAATGAAATGCATCCGCGGCTGCCGGACAGCGTAACGCTTTTCCGTAGGGGAATTTTATCGCAGGTTGCCGATGAATACGGCAAAGTCAGCCGACGGGAATTACGCCGCGAAATCCGTATCACGATACTTCACGAGTACGGACATCTTCACGGTCTTGAAGAAGACGAAATCGCCGCTTTGGGATACGGTTAGTATGCGGGCAAAGTGCAAAACCGGCTTTTTTATGTAAAAACCGTTTGCCGGAGCAAAGCAAAAAATAAACTAAAAAAACTCTAAAAAAGCGCAAGCAAAATTGCTTGCGATTTTACTTGCGCTTGCTTGCGCTCGGTCTGGTAAAATGTTCACAACTGTCGGCATTGCCCTCTGCCTGAATTAACCTTGACAACGGCAGACGGGCAGAGGACAATAATGGACGATACCCTTTCAAAATAAACACGATGAGACTGATTTGTACTGTACTTGCGGTGTTTGCTGCCTTCGGCGGTGATAACCTCCGACTTTCCGGCGAAGAAACAAAAATTTCCAACGGTACGCTTGCCGTCATTTGGAATCCCGATACACACACCGTTACCCTCGACCAAGACGGTATCTTTGCCTCGATTAAGATTCCCGAAGGCAACGCTTTTTCCATCGTCAAGCACCCTATATCCGGCAGAGACGGAAAAATGGCAGATGCCTCGTCGCTGGTGATTCAGCACGGCGATATTATTGATGCCGTTTTCACTGCCGCAGAAGACAATCCGTTCGTTATTGTTACGAAACATCTGAATAAAGAATTGTTCGCTGGCGGTTCGCTGAAAAATCTTGCTTTTCCGAAATTTGAACTAACGCTGGAAGCGGACAAAATCAAAACGCTCGGTACAGCCGGTTTGCGTGCCGCGGACGGTCATAAAGGTTCGTATATGTTCCTTGCTGCCGCCAATCCCGCCGACCGCAGCGGTGTTGTTGCCGGTTGGATAACAAGCAGCCGCGGTTCCGGTATCGTCTTTTCCGGCAAAGAAAACGGTAAAGTTGTTATTTCGCCGGTTATCGAATACGGCAAACTGCTTCCGCCCGCCGATTCTGAAAATTCGGCAGAAAATATATCGGAGGTTTTCGTCATCGGCAAGTTTGACGATTGCCGCCGCGGTTTGGAGCGGTACGCCCGGCAGATTGCCCGCTCAAACCAAATAAAAATCAAAGAGCCGATAGCCGGTTACTGCACTTGGTACAGTAATAAATTCGGCGGAGCGTGTAACGAAAAGGAAATCGTCAATCTGACCAAAGCCGCCGCCGAAAAACTTGCACCCTTCGGTTTCAGTTTCGTTCAGATTGATGATACATGGCAGGACGGCATCTCAAAAAACGGTCCTCGGCGGAATTTTTTGCAAGTCAAAGCGGACGGTCCGTATCCGAACGGAATGAAGCCGACCGCCGAAATGATAAAGTCGCATCACTTCAAGGCGGGCATTTGGCTGATTCCGTTTGCCGGCAGTGCCGATGACCCGATTTGGGACAAAAGTCTGTTCGTCAAAAGCGGTGTAACAGACGAAGTCAATGACAAAGGGAAACCGACGCGTCCGAATAAAATCTGGGCAAACAAAAAAGACGAACCGTACCAAGCCCGATGGTCGGGAACAACACTGGATATGACAAATCCCGCCGCCCAGGAATATCTGCGTAAAGAGATTGAGCAGATGGCGAAAGACTGGGGCTACAATTATTTCAAGTTGGACGGTTTTCACGTTTCAATGGCTTGTGAAAATACATACGTCAATAACGAATACAAGGCGGACGATTTCGGCGAGGCGGTTTATTCTGACCCGTCTATTACGCCGGTTGCCGCACACCGTTTGGGCAGCCGCATTATCCGGCAGGCGGCAGGCGACGATGCGTTTCTCCTCGGCTGCTGTGTCAGTCAAAATATGCGGTCGATGGGGGCATCATTCGGCTGTGTTGATGCGATGCGGGTTGGTCCCGATAACGGTTCCGGTTGGAATTCGCTTAAATCCGGTCCGCGGTGCGGTTCAAACCGGTATTTTCTGAACGGACGAGTTTGGTGGAACGACCCTGACCCGGTGTACGTTCGGGACAATATGCCGCTTGAACACGCCCGGCTGATAACGTCTTGGGTTGCCGTGAGCGGTCAACTTTATGCGTTCAGCGATTGGCTGCCGACGCTTTCCGAAGAGCGGGTCGAAATCCTTCGCCGCACCATTCGTCCGCACGGCTTACGTTCGGCAAGACCGGTCGATTTGTTCAACGAAGATTTGCCGAAAATTTGGTATTTGACGAACAAGTCAACAAACAGGGTACCGCAAACGGAGAGGCATATTGTTGCCTTTTACAACTGGGACGACAAAAAACCGGAAAAAATCGAGGTAACGCCGAATTGGGCGGGATTACCGAAGGCGAAAGAATACGTTGCCTTTGATTTCTGGGGGAATAAATTGTTCGGCACATTTACCGATAAGATTTCCGTTGAACTGCCGCCCGGTTCGTGTTTGGTATTGGCGGTGCGCCCGGTTGAGGAACATCCGGTTTTATTGAGTACCTCGCAGCACATTACGCAGGGGATTGTCGATGCCGTTGAGGAAAAATGGAATTCCGAAACGAAAACGCTTTCCGGTGTGAGCAAGGTGATTGCCGGTGATGATTACGAGTTGCGGATTTACGACCCGGCGAAAAAAGAAATACGGCGGGAACTGTTGAAGCCGACCGAGACCAGCGATGCGTTCAAGTGGAGCGTGAAGATAGAATAAAACCGGCAGCGGCTTGAACGTTTGTTCTTGACACAACGGCAAAAAATCTTTATAAACCGTTTTGTCAGATTGTTCCCGCCTTTGTTGCCCAATGAAAAGTTTGAACCTGCTCCTTGTCCTCGTTGCGATTCCGGTGGTTGCCGTATTTGCCGCCGATGCGGATGCGCCGTCCGCCAAGCCGGTTTTCGTTCCCGGAAGCCTTATCACGATTCCGCCGAGTATCGACTTTGAAGACCTTGCTAACCGGCAGGACATTCCCGAACTGCTTGCCGCCGTTCCAGAACCGGCTGACGACCTGAAAGACGATATCCGGTTTCAAAAAGAAACCTGGGCAAAACAAATCCGCTATAACCGGGGGATTTGGTGTCTTCAGTTTTCCTGCAAACCGGTACGGATTGTCGAAGTCGAAATTCCAAACAAGGAAGGCAGACTCGATAAAAAAGCCGTCTGGTATCTCGTCTATAATGTCAAAAATCTCGGTAATAGCGAGGTCGGCGAAGACGGTACTATTAAGCAACTCAATAGTTGGCTCGGTTCAGCGGTATATGAAGGCGACCAATTCAAACTGCCTGTCCCCGAAGATAAAAATCTGAAAGGTGAACCCCGCAACGCTCCGTTGGAAGTCAAAAATTTAATCGGCAAGTTCGTACCGACACCGGGACCGGACATCAATAAATCGAAACCGATTCTCTTTCAGCCGCAGTTTGTTTTGACGATTCATCGTCTCGTCAAAGACACGGCAGTAACGAACAATTCCGAGACGGGCAAGACAGAATATCACACGGAAACGGCGGGTATTTCATACAAAGACCGTATCATTCCGCTGGCGTTGCCGCTGATTATTCGCCGTGAAGGAATGAAGGCAATACCGGAAACGTCGATTAGTTTTCCGGCAAAGGAAATTGCGGCAGGACAGGATTATTGGGGTGTGGCGATGTGGACGGATATTGACCCGCGGGTCAACGAATTTTCCGTGTACGTCAGCGGTTTGACGAATGCGTATCAGCAATTTGACAAACAGGCGGATAACAAAAACAACAAACTTGCCGCCGCCCCGTTAGGACGAACCTTAAAGCGTAAAGTCCTGAAACTGGACTGGCAGCGGCTCGGCGACAAATACACGTTAAGTGATGCACAGATTCGTTTTGGTGCGAAAGATGAAAAGGTAAAGAAAGACATTTTTGATTTGAAAGGTGATTACAATCAGGACGGCAAAGTCGATGACGAAGAGTTTCAGCGTTACAAAAATGTGTTATTGGAACTCGGCAAGGACGTGGAGGAGTGCAAGGACGCAAGGGAACTGGAAAAGGTTTACGTCAGCGACTTTGACCGGGCAGAGTACAACCGCGTACATCAGGAATGGCTGCAAGCAAGTTACGGCTTTTCGTGGCTGTACTTATGATGGATTAACGCCGGCATCGGGGAACTTCGGTTATTTTCGGAGCCGCATCACATTCGACACCGGAGATAATCACCGGTTTATAAGTCAAACGCTGACCTCCGCCGCTGCCCGGTGCAACCGGCTGTCCCTGATAACGCTGAATAATTTGCAGCACCGCCGGGTCATATTGTACCGTTCCGTTCGGCAAACGCTGACCGTATGAATTAAAACTGCCGACTGTAACAATACTTTCATCGCGGCTATGGAATTCGTAAGCCTCAACTCCCTGCTCCCGCAACGCCTTACAAAGTTGTACCGCCGCCCGCTCGCCGACCTCCAGTTCTGAAATTTTCCGTTTGGAAAACGCCTTTTTACCGCTCTCGATGTCCTTGATTTCATCTTGTTGGAAAACCGTCCGTCCTGAAAACGTCGCAATCTGAACGGTGTAAAGTCCCGGATTACGCAGCAGTGTATATTGCCGTTTGATGTTAATCGACTCAACGAATTTATCAACAAAGCCTTCAGCATTGGACGGCGGAAGCATCGGATTCGCAAAACCGAACGCACGAATTAATACCGTTTGTCCAGGGGCAGCCGGATTTTGCAAACTCTTCGGCTGATACTGTTTAACCGCTGCCAGCGTTTTCTTAAAGTGATTGTCTTCGACGGACGGAAAGTTACCGATAACAACGGCAATCTCTTCGTCTTTCGCCTGATTCTTGTAACGTAATGTCGTTTTGTTATTCGGATTCCTGGCGAGACCGAAGTCGCTGTTCACATCGTGAACGAACGTTCGTTCGTACAGATAGGCTTCGCAGCGCAGATTTTTACGGATTTCCAGCACGAGGGCGTTTGCCTGCTGCCGGGCATTCGGACCGTCAAAGGCTCTGACGTGAATGAGCCACGGACCGTTGCGTTCGGAAAGGATATATTCCTTATTCGGGTCGGCTTCGACGGACTTTTCAAACAAGCCGCCGTACGAAACATTGTATGAAACCGGCAATAGTGCCAATACGAACGCCAATAAAATCCCGCTGTTTTTCTTTGTCATCGCAAAAACCTCCGGCGTTAACATCGGCATAAAACGTGTTAAACTTTAACGGATTTAACGGTTTTGATGGCAATAGACTTGTTTCCTAACTATCTGTATTAACTCTATATCACCTAAAAAAAGAAGAGGCGGGGATTAGGGATTCTTTTTTTAATGTCCCTTTCGCGGTTAAAATAATAGACTTGTTCCGTAACCTATATTGTCAATTCTCTGTTGAGGATAGCACAGACGAGTTTTGTCCG
>JAITQJ010000325.1 GCA_031288955.1 Planctomycetaceae bacterium
CGCGGCGTTCGCAAAACAACCGCGAATAACATTGTGTTTTATGGTAGTCCCAAATCGTAAAACGGTTATGAAGAATGAATAGTTAAGAATGAAGAATGAATAATGGGGGAAAACGGATAACCTGTATCTTCATTATTCATTCTGCATTCTGCATTCTGCATTGTTCATTCTTAACAAATGCCGGATGCCACGCTATTCGCTCCATAAAATCATTATACAACCGGCAGCGGCAGTTGCAAGAGCGGGTACCGCCAGCCCTATTAGCCGCCCGCCGTCCGTCTATTCTCTTTGTACTGCAAGTCTGTATAATGGGACGAAACTAGCGATACTGCCTAATGCCAACACTATCACGCCGTTCTTTTTTGCAAGCCGCCGCATTGTCCGCTGCCGCTCCATTAATCGTCCCGCCGTCCGCTTTAGGACTTGACGGGAACACCGCCCCAAGCGAACGCATCACGATGGGACTCATCGGCTGCGGCTCACACGGTTCCCACTGGAATCTGCCGCTTATGTTCGCCAATCCCTTGCAGCAAGTTGTTGCCGTCTGCGATATAGATAAAAATTATCTCGACAAAACGCAGAAAAGGGTCAACGAACATTACTCGAAAAAGTCCGGCACCGAATACAAGGGCTGCGATGCTTACGGCGATTTCCGCGACCTCATCAGCCGCAAAGACATTGATGCGGTTGATATTGTTACACCAGACCAATGGCACGTATTGCTTGCCGTCTATGCAATGAAAGCCGGCAAAGACGTTATTTGCGAAAAACCAACGCTCACGGTTCACGAAGGACAACTGTTGAGTGCAGTACAAAAGAAAACCGGCAGAGTTTATCAGACGGCAAGCGAAAACAGGTCTGTTGATGTGTATCAGCAGGCGGTCAACATTGCCCGAAACGGTCACCTCGGCACCATTCAGAATGTCAAAGTGATATTGCCGAAGGGTTCGACAACAGACCGCGACCCGCTCAAGCGGAAACTGGATTTCAAAGTACAGGAAATCCCGAAGCATATCAATTACGAAATGTGGACGGGTCCCGCACCGCTTTTGCCGTACATTCCGGCGCGGCATCATTATAATTGGCGTTGGAACTTTGCGTACAGCGGCGGTGTTCTGACTGACTGGGGGTCGCATCTGGTCAATGCGGCGCAGTGGGCGTTAAATACCGATGATACGGGACCGGTGGAAGTCGAAGGCACTGGCGAATTTCCGTCCTTCGATGACGTTTGGAATACAGCAGAAACGTTTAACGTCCGTTACCGTTACAAAAACGGCGTTATGCTGAACGTGTTCACGGAGAATCCTTCGACCGAGGCGATAAAAATCGAAGGCACGAAGGGCTGGATTCTGACCCGCGGCTGGCGTAATCCGCTGAAGGCGAGTGATGAAAAGTTGCTGCAACTCAAGTTCGATAATTCTGCGCCGGAATTGAAAAATTACGGCAGAGAAGAAAGCACGGTGGCAGCAAAGGATAAAGGCTGGGCGGGCGGCGAACACATTGATTTTTCGCTCCGCGTCAAAGACCGCAAGGAATGTTATTACACGGCGGAGTGCGGACACCGGACGCACACGATAGCGCACATCGGCAATATAGCGATGCTGTTACAAAAGAAACTGCAATGGAATCCCGAAGCGGAAAAATTTGAAGGCGACGGTGCGGACGAAGCGAACAAACATTTCTGTTACCAGCGTCCGCAGCGTGAACCGTGGACGTTTGATAAAGCGGATAGTTGGATTTGAGGCGGGGTTTTTGAATGAATAATTAAAAATGAATAATGAATAATGGGGAAAAAAGATACCATAAACGGTGTTAACCTGTGCCTTCATTATTCATCATTCATTCTTCATTGTTCGTCCGTGGTTTTTAGAAAGCACCTTTAAGGAAAAAATAATAATGCCGCTGCTTGCTGCCGAAAATGTTACGAAGTCGTACTTCAAGAAAAAACTGCAAATACCCGTATTAAAAGGGGTCGATTTTGAGGTACAGGAAGGCGAATTTGTTGCGATTGTCGGACAAAGCGGTTCAGGTAAAAGTACGCTGCTGCACTTGCTCGGCACTCTCGACAAACCCGATACCGGCATCATCCGCTTTCACAGCGAACGCATCGATAATCTGCCGGCAAGAAGACGTGATATTTTACGGAACCGGTCAATCGGCTTTATCTTTCAGTTTTATCATCTTCTGCCGGAGTTGACTGTTCTCGAAAACGTTCTTTCGCCTCTGATGATACGCAGCAGCGTTTTAGGCTATTGGTTTTCACGAAGTCAGTATCACGCCAAAGCCGGAAAACTATTAGAGCAGGTCGGCTTGCTGCACCGCTTAAAACACAAGCCGTCGGAATTATCCGGCGGAGAAATGCAGCGTACTGCCATTGCCAGAGCCTTGGTTAGTGAACCGGCGATTTTGTTAGCGGACGAGCCGACCGGCAACCTTGATGCATCTTCGGCAAAGGAGGTCATTTCTTTACTGCGGCAACTCTGCACACAGCACCGCTTGAGTGTCGTGATGGTTACGCACGATGAAAATATCGCTGCCGTCGCCGACCGAAAAGTCCGAATGATTGACGGACGGATTTTTTAGGGTACGATGAATGGTGTTATGCGGTATTTCAATATCCTTTTTGCGGGACTTGTGCTGTGTTCCTCCGCCGCTGCCAATACGGAACCGTTGACGGAAAAGGAGCATCCCTGGGGTCTTTTCGACCCGGGGTCGATGACCATAATGCAAACGTCCGTAACCTTCCGCTCGGCAGAAGGAGCGGTAATGTCCATACAAAAAATGGAAACAACTCTCGTTTCAACGGGCAATGACGGCATAACGCTGCAAGAAGCCGAATCGATTGAGATGGGCAGCAGAACTGTTGCGAAGGAACCGCAGATAAAACGTTATGACTTTTGGCAGGAACTGATTTCTGACGGTGTCCGCATTAAGGCGGGTACGCCGGTAAAATTGATTATCGATAAAAGGACTGTTCCGTGCGAAGTCCGTATTTACGAACAAGATGTGCCGGGCGGAACGAAGACGACAACGGTTTGGTGGAGTTTGCACTTTTTTCCCCACGTACTGCGGACAGAACGTGTGTTGCGGAGCGTACCGGCAACCGATGCGGCTCCGGGAACGCCGGGAGAAGTCGTGTCGCAGTCGGTAACAGCGGTCTTAGACATATCGGGGTCGCGTTCAAAGCGGAGTTACAAATTGCAGACAACAGAGCGGTCGGGACAGATAACGAAACAAACGGAGATGGTCTGTTCCCGTAACATTCCCGGCGGCATTTTGTCTGCGTCGGCACGGGAAACAGACGGCAGCGGCAAAGAAATCCGTTCATCGATAACATATCTGACCCGATACAAGTACAAGACTTCGCCGTAAAAAAGCGGGGCTGCAACTTCCGGCTCTTGATTCTCTTGATTATGTTATAGTTCCCGTTTCCAGTCCGCCAGAAGTTGCAGTGCTTCGAGCGGTTTCAAGGTATCTATATTCAAGCGGCGTAAATCGTCCAATACCGGATGATGTTCTCCGCCGAAGAGTGAAAATTGAACGCCGCCTGCCGAAAACTTTGCCGCAGGAACTGTACTGTGCGGCGGCTCTGAAGGTTTGCCGGACTGCGTTTCTTTATTTTCAAACGATTCCAGCAACTCCGATGCCCGCTCGACAACATCTTTCGGAACGCCCGCCAATTTCGCAACGTGTATTCCATAACTCTTGTCCGCCGAACCCGGTACAATTTTATGCAGAAAAGCGACATCGCCGTTGTGTTCCCGTACCGCTACGTTCAGATTGCTGACACCGTCCAGCACATCCGCCAAATCCGTCAATTCGTGATAATGCGTCGCAAAAAGCGTTCGGCAGCCGATACGTCCGTGCAGATACTCCGTTATTGACCAAGCCAGCGACATTCCGTCATACGTACTCGTTCCCCGTCCGATTTCGTCCAATATCACCAAACTCTTTTTACCCGCCTGATTAAGTATCCGTGCCGTTTCTGTCATTTCAACCATAAACGTACTCTGTCCCCGTGATATTTCATCGCTTGCCCCAACCCTCGCAAATATCCGGTCGCAGATACCGACCGTTGCCGACTTCGCCGGTATAAAACTGCCGAGTTGCGCCATAATGCACAGCAATGCCGTCTGCCGGATGAACGTACTTTTACCGGACATATTCGGTCCCGTTATCAACTGTACCAATCCGTGCTGTTCGTCCAGTACCGTATCATTCGGGACAAACGTTCCCGCCGGTTCCAGTGCATCAAGTACCGGATGTCTGCCGTCGATAATGTTCAGCACAGGTTCTTTCACCAGAACAGGACGGCAATAACCCCGCTCTCTTGCCAGCGATGCCAATGCCGCTATCACATCCAACGCCGCCAACGCCTTCGCCGCAGCGGCAATCGCCTGCCGCCGTTCTCCGGTCTGCCGGCATAACTCCGCTAATAACGACATTTCCAGCGCAACCGCCCGCTCCGCTGCTGAAAGAACTTTTTCCTCGTACTCTTTCAATTCCGGCGTGATATAACGCTCTGCATTTTTTAAGGTTTGTTTGCGGATATAATTCTCCGGTATCTTCGCATTGTTAACATTCGTTATTTCGATATAATAACCGAACACAGAGGTGTAACCGACTTTCAAAGATGATATACCGGAGCGGCGTATTTCGGCGGCTTGAAAATCGGCAATCCATTGTTTGCCGCCTTTTTGCAGCAGACGCAATTCATCAAGTTCTGCATTAAAACCGCTTCGGATAAAACCGCCGTCTTTGATGTTCAGCGTTATTTCATCTGCCAATGCCGACTCAAGCAGTTCCGTTAAACTGCTGCACGGGTCAATTTCGTTACAAATATCCGCAAGCCGTTTAGATTTTACGTCCGCCAGTTGCTGACGAAAAAACGGCAGCGTCCGCAGCGTCCGCCCAATCATCGACAAATCCCGCGGCGTTCCCCGTTTCTGCAAAATCCGCGTCATCATCCGCTGTAAATCGTAAATCCGCCGCAGTTGTTCCCGTATCGAACTGACAACATTATCGTTACCATAAAGTTCTTCAACGGCATCAAGGCGGCCGTTAATCGCCGCAATGTCGAGCAGCGGACCGGCAACGGATTCCGACAGATACCGCGCTCCCATCGGTGTAACACAGCGGTCAAGAACACCAAGCAGCGAACCTTCACGTTTGCCGCCCCGGATAGTCCGCGTGATTTCCAGACTCCGCCGGCTCGCTTCATCAATTTCCAACTGCGTATGCAGTGCAAAGCGTTGTATCGAATCGATTTGCACCAATGTCTGCCGCTGCGTTTCGTTCAGATAATCCAGGGCAGCACCGGCAGCGCAAACGGCAAGTTGGTCGCCGGAGGTATCCGTGAAGCCGAAGCCTTCAAGCGTTGCCGTTTGAAACTGCTTTAGAAGCGTATCGTATGCCGTGCGGAAGTTAAACGTCCAATCCGGGCGTTTTGTTATTTGTATCCGCTGCGCTGCATCGGTCATCGGTAAATGACCGCTTTCGCTTACAACCAATTCCGACGGAGCAATCCGGGCAAGATGTTCGTTAACCGAGTCCGCCGGAACTGCCGCAGCATAAAAGGCACCGGTTGACAGTTCGACCCAAGCGATGCCGGCACCATTCCAATCCGTCTTTGACGGTCCGTAACAAACGGCGGCGAGATAATTTAATTCCTTCGGGTCGAGCAGCGTTTCGTCAGTAACGGTACCGGCTGTAACAATTCGTGTAACAGCGCGTTTGACGATTCCTTTCGCCTGCTTCGGGTCTTCCATCTGTTCGCAAACAGCGGCGCGGTAGCCGGCAGCGATAATTTTAGCAATATACGAATCGAGTTGGTGATGCGGAAAGCCCGCCATCGGAGTACCGTCGGGACCTTTTTCACGGCTTGTCAAAGCGAGTCCGAGCAGTTTCGCGGCGGTTTTTGCATCGTCGAAAAACATTTCGTAAAAGTCGCCCATACGAAAGAGCAGCAGGGCTTCGGGACAAATCCTCTTCGCCTCGTAAAACTGCTTCATCATCGGCGAAAGATTTTGCGTATTTTGCTGTATTTTTTGGAAAGGCATAATTACTTCACGTAGGCACGGAGACGAAAAATGAATAATGAATGATGAATAATGAAGGCACAAGTTAACACCGTTTACGGAATCCATTCTTTTTCATTATTCGTTCAAAGTATTCTACACGGTGAAAAAAGGAGTTATTGATTATCACAAGTGTTTCCCCGGACAGACGAAGCCGAAGACCCAGAAGACGTAAGCGGCAGGAGCAGATATGAGCAGCGAGTCGAAAATGTCTAACAAACCGCCGAAGCCCGGTACGGCGTGACCGGAGTCCTTCATATTGCTGTCCCGTTTGATAAGCGACCCCGCCAAATCGCCAATCATTCCGGTAATGGCTATCGTGATACCGAAACTCAACCAGCCGAGCAGCGGCGAAAACGATTCCTGTTCGTAATACGGCAGTACGGCTTCAAACCAAACCCAGGCACCGATACACGCAAAAAAGACTCCGCCGATTGCGCCTTCGATAGTTTTCCCCGGACTTAATATCGGTGTCATTCGATGCCTGCCGAGCAGTTTACCGACGGTATAGGCACCGGTATCGCACATTTTTGTTACAATAATTAACGACAGAACGGCTTCCACGCCGTATGCCATATACAGTTGAATCATAAAACACGAAAGCAGTCCGAGATACGCAAACGTAAATACGCTTCCGGCAAGGTTAATTGTGTTTCCGCCGGGGTGCGAATAGCGGCGCATTTCGGCAGCAAAGGCAATGAACACGCCGCAGGCAACGGCAAGAAGTGCTGAAAAACACGCCGTTGCCGCCCATTGCCAGCCGCCTTTCGACTCGGTGATGTGCAGGATTTCAAGATTGTACTGCTGAATCACGTTGGCAATCCAGCAACTGGCGGCGATTAAAACATTGCCGATATAAGCCGTTTGGGGCAGCGGATGCAGACCGGCGGCGTTGAGGATGCGCAGAACTTCACGCGTCAAAATAACAAGACACAGCAGATAGACGGGCAAAAGAATAATGCCGCGGGGCAGCCAAACGATGTCCCGCGCGAGTCCGTATCGGGATAGACGCACATCAAGCCAGGCGAGTCCGAGGAGAACGGCGACAAGCAAAATACCAAAAAACAAGCGTCTGCCAAGCATATTCCCCTTCTCTACGGAATGACATACGGACAAAGTGCATATATCTTCGGCGTTGTTTTGTCCGATAAGGTTTTCGAGTCCAGCAGATTGCCGCTGCCCGAAGCATCCGCTTCCGAAATTGCCGCTAAAAATCCCGCGGTCTTTTTGTAACGAATAACCTTGCTGTCCCGCTCTGATACGCCAGCCTTATCCCGCGCTGCCGCCAGCGCATCATCGATAAAGCCTATCTTGTCAACCAATTTATTATCTGTTGCTTCCTTTGCCGTGTAAATCTGTCCCGTCGCCAACTTATCCAGCGTTTCAGGATGCTCCGAAAAAAACTTGCGTCCGTCCCGGATAACCTCTTTGAATCTGCCGAAACTATCATCAACCAGATTCTGCCAAATCTTCCGCTCTTCTTCACTCATTGTTTTTGCAAAACTGCCCATCGCTTTCAGCGGTCCGCTCGTTATCGGCGTTGACTCAACACCAATCTTCTTGCAGAGTTCCGTACCGTTAAAAAGCGAGACGATAACGCCGATTGAACCCGTTATCGTTGTCGGTTCGGCATAAATTTCATCGCCGGTTACTGCCAGATAATATCCGCCGCTCGCCGCAACCGACCCCATAGAAACAATGACCGGAACGTCTTTTTCGTTTTTCATCTTCGTCAAAAGATGATGATAGTAATCACTGCCCGAAAGCGTTCCGCCGGGAGAATCAATCCGCAAAACAACCGCAACAACGTGTTTGTCTTTCTGCACCTGTTTAATCTGTTTGGCAATATAGCCGTCGAGTTCACCGCCAATCACACCTTCAACTGTAATGACGGCAATTTTTTTCTCCGCCTCTTTGTTCCCTTCGATGTACGCTTCGGACAAACGCTTTTCCTGTACATCAAATTTAAATGTTCCGTCTGTACTCATCGTTTGCAATGCGCCGATTCCGGCACCGAGAAAGAAGAGTCCGCCGATTATCAGAACGAAAAGACACACCAGCATTATGCCGACGGCAGCCAAACCGCGTAAGAAGTAACCGAAGCAGCCGACACGCTGCGGAGAAGGCGGTGCCTGCATATAGACCGGCTGATAAGGCGGCTGATACGGGGGCGGTGCCTGCGCATATACCGGTTGGTACGGCGGAGGAGGAAAATTCGGCTGTTGAAAGGGGGGACTTGCTGGTTTACTCATATCAGGTGTGTTGCTCATTGCTGCAAAGGAAGTTCCGTCAATGCCGCCGGACGGCTGCGTGGTATAAATATCGTTGGACATTATCGAAAACGGTTGACAAGCGGTTAGAAAAATGAATAATAAGCGGCAGGATTGGTTTCATTATCCATTGTTCGTTTCCCTTTGTCAACCATTTGCCGATGTCAAAATTACAGCCGAAATTGTTCTCCGCTGCCGCTTGTCTTCTGTTGTTTGCGTTTGCCGCTGTCCCAAATGAATTGCGGGCGGATGACGGTAAAACCGTTGTTACGCTGCTGTTGTGTGCCGAAGGCGATGAGACGGCACATTACGACGCATACAACCGTATGCCGGCATTTATGGAACGGCTCGCCAAGGACAACAACTGGGACCTGCATATCGTCAAGAGCCTTAAATACGCCGATTTTCCAAGTCTTGAGATTCTCGATAAAACGGACGTACTCGTCGTTTATGTCCGCCGTATTGCGCTGCCGAAAGCAGAGATGGAGCGTCTTCAGAAATACGTGAAAGAATCCGGCAAGGGACTCGTTGCTCTCCGAACGGCAAGCCACGGCTTTGCAGCGGGCAAAATTCCCGAAACCTGTCAGGCTTGGAAAGAGTTTGACAAAGAAGTTCTCGGCGGCAATTATCACGGACACGGTGCGAATGAAATCGGCAGCGAAATTTGGAACGTTAAAGAACAAGCGAAGTCGCCGGTTTTGAAGGACGTAAAACCGGACGTGTGGCATTGCGATGCGTCGGTGTATTTTAATGACCCCGCAGCGAAAGATGCGGTTGTTTATCAATACGCTGCATCATCGGAAAAGGGCAGAATGCCGCTGACCTGGACGCGGTCTTACGGCAGCACACGGGTCGCTTATACGGCACTGGGCTACAAAACAGATTATGATTTGCCCCAATTTCAGGCGTTGATACGCAATCTCGTCAACTGGACGGGAGAAAAACGATAAAATACTATGTCAAGCGAGCAATGGACTGTGAAGCGTTTGTTGGAATGGACGCAGGATTTTTTTGAAAGCAAAGGCATTGAGAAGCCGAAGTTGGAAGCCGCTCTATTGCTTGCAGCAGCAATGAAGATGCAGCGCATTCAAATCTATGCGCATTATGACACCGCCGCAACCGAAGAGCAGCGGGCAGTCTTTCGGGACTTCGTCAAACGGCGAGGAAACGGCGAACCGGCAGCGTATCTTGTCGGACAAAAAGAATTTTATTCGCTGCCTTTCAAGGTTGACTGGAACGTGCTGATTCCCCGACCGGAAACCGAGGATTTGGTACTGAAAACGTTGGACATCATCAAAACGTTCAGCGGCAGCATTACGGTTGCAGACATCGGCACAGGCAGCGGAGCCGTTGCCGTCGCACTGGCAAAAAATTTGCCGCCCAATGCAGCGGGAACGAAAATTATCGCCGTTGATATGAGCGGCGAAGCGTTGTTGATTGCGAAATACAATGCCGAAGCGAATGGTGCGGCAGATAAGATAACGTTCCGGCAATCAGATTTGCTCGGCAGCATAACGGAGCCGCTGGACATTATCGTCAGCAATTTACCGTACGTTAGTCAGGCGGAGTATGATGCGCTGCCGAAGGAAGTCCGGGATTATGAGCCGAAGGAGGCACTGTTAGCGGGACAGAAGGGGACGGAAGTGATTGAACGGCTGTTGCAACAATCAGCAGAGCGTTTGGCGGACGGCGGACACATTCTGCTGGAAGTAAGTCCGATGATAGCGGCGGCAGTCAAAGCATTGCCGCACAAACGCCCCAACGCCGAAATCCTGTCAGATTCTTACGGCAGAGAACGGATAGTCCACCTTTGGTGAAAAGACGGCTGCCGGATAAGTTTAATATACTCTAACATTACTCTCCCCCCGCATTGCAGGGGGCAAAAATAATTTCACGCCGGACGTTTTACTTGAACATATAGCGGTTGATAATGTTCTCGAAGAGTTCCTGACGACCGCTCTTGTTCGCGTCAATACCGCCCTTCTTCAGTACGTATTTCTCCAGCGTCTTGAAGGTTGCCTTGCCGGATTCGATTTCCAGACCAATACCGCTGTCCCAGGACGAATAACGCTCTTTCACCATACGTGCTATTTCGCCGCCCTTGCGGATGTCCGCCGCAATACGCAATCCCAGCGCAAAGGTATCCATACCGCCGACGTGAGCATAAATCAAGTCCAGCGGCTCGAAACTTTCCCTGCGTACCTTCGCATCGAAGTTCAAACCGCCCGTCTTGAAACCGCCGTACTTCAAAAGGATAAGCATCATCTTAAGCGTTTCATAGACATTCGTTGGGAATTGATCTGTATCCCAACCAAGCAGCAAATCGCCGGTGTTTGCATCAACCGAACCAAGAAAACCCTGCGAAGCAGCAAATTCGAGTTCGTGTTCAACCGTATGACCGGCAAGCGTGGCGTGATTCGTCTCGATGTTCAACTTGATGTGCTTTTCCAAGCCGTAAGTCCGAAGGAAGTTAATGCACGCCGCTGCGTCGAAATCGTACTGATGCTTCGTCGGCTCTTTCGGCTTCGGCTCGAAGTAAAACTGCCCCTTGAAACCGATTTCTTTGGCGTAATCAACTGCTATACGCATAAATTGACCAAGATGGTCGAGTTCACGTTTTAAGTCGGTGTTCCAAAGCGTTTGGTATCCTTCGCGTCCGCCCCAGAAAGTGTAGCCGCTGCCGCCGAGTTCCTTGGTTACTTCGAGGGCTTTCTTGACTTGCGCCGCAGCGTAGGCGAACGCATCCGCATTGCAACTCGTTGCCGCCCCGTGCATATATCGGGGATTGCCGAAAAGATTTGCCGTCCCCCAAAGCAATTTAATGCCGGTACGCTCCTGTTCCTCTTTCAGAACTTTGACAACAGCATCAAGATTTTCGTTCGACTCTTTCAGCGAATCGCCTTCGGGAGCAATGTCCCGGTCGTGAAACGCATAAAACGGTATCTGCGTTTTTTCGAGAAACTCGAAAAAGACTTTGACGCGTTTTTGGGCATTAGCAACGGTATCTTTGCCCTCCCAGGGACGGAACATCGTTGGACCGCCGAAGGGGTCGCTTCCGCCGGCACGCATTGTATGCCAATAGGCGGCACTGAAGCGGAGATGGTCTTTCATTGTTTTGCCTTCGATTTTTTCGTCGGGATTGTAAAACCGAAAGGCAAGATTGTTCGTTGACTGCGGTCCTTCGTACTGAACCGCTTTCTTTACTTCGGGAAATGCTGACATAAAAATTCCTTTTGTGTGAAATGATGCTTCGGCGGAACAACAGCAAAATTCTCATCCGCCTGCCCATATTTTTACATAATTTTTAGAAAAAATCAAGCGGCAGACGAAAACAGACAAAACGGCAAACGGTCAATTCCCCTGTTCCAACTTGAACGTCCACGCATATCCGCACGGACGTTTTTCCGGCAACTGCAACTCATCCGGTATTGTTACGATAATTCCTTTACCGCCGGCTTTCCATTCCAGCGGCTTGTCGTAACCGAGCAAGCGCACTTCGCTGCCGTCTTTCGCTTTGACCGACTCAATGACCAGTTCCTTTTCGGGAAAATTTTCGACAAACGCATAGACCGTCTTGCTGTCCTTGCTGCGGGTGAACTTGACACCGCCGTCTTTCCAAACGGTACGGTTGCGTGTTTCGTAAATTCCCTTGCCGTTGACTTTAAGCCAATCGCCGACTTTTTCTAATTCGCGGATTGCCTTCGGATGAAATTTTCCCTTCTCGTCGGGACCAATGCACACCATAAAACTGCCGCCCTTCGCAACACAGTCAATTAAATGATGAATACACCATTGAGCATCTTTGTACTTTTCTTCTCTCTTATCATAAGCGAATTGTCCCGCCATCACGCTGATTGCCATCCACGGCATATTGCTTTCGGCAACTTCGCTGGGAAAAAATCCTTCCGGCTGATAGTAATCGCCGTAATTGCCGATGCCCCGGTTCCGCAGCATTACGTCCGGCTGCAATTCACGAATCATCTTTACCGTCTTCTTGACTTCCTGCCAAATATCTTTGCCGAGATACTCATCGAAGCAAATCATATCAATTTTGCCGTAGTTGGTGAGCAGTTCCCGAATTTGTTCACGGTGCCGGAGAACGAGCCGGTGTTTTTCCTCCTGTGTGAGGTCGGGAGTCATTAACCTGCCGGTTGCTCTGCCGGTTCCATTGAAAGAAGACGCATAACCGAATTCCTGCGGATACAACACCGCTCTTGGAGTGAGAAGCGGATGAAAGTGATAGCCGCGAAAATCGGCATCGTACCAGTCGATGTGTGAAAAATAGAGGTCGATTTTGATGCCGTGTTTATGTGCCGCATCGCAAAGTTCCTTCACGATGTCCCGCTTAAACGGCGTTTCTTCAATGCTGTATGCCAAATCGCAATTTTCGATAATCCGGTTAGCAGGGTTGAGCCAATTTGCCCGGCTTTTGACCCGCGTTTTCGTGTGCCACATCGAAAAGCCGTCGTGATGTTTCGTTGTGAAGGCGAATGCCTGCATACCGCAGCGTTTGAAAAACTCCATCCATTCTTCGGCGTTAAACTCTGTCGGATTGAAATTTTTGTACAGATTTTGATATTCCTGCCGTTGGGCAAAGGAATAATTCAAAAAGGGCCACGATGCTTCAACGCTCTGCATTGAATACGTTCCCCAATGAATACGGACGGAAAATTTGATGTCGCGGAATGTTTCGTGAGCAACTTCGGAAGCGTGTTTGTAATCGGCATCGGGAACGTCTTCGATATAATACCGAACGTGCTTATAATGAGAATCGCTTTTCGGCAGAGTGATGTTGCGGTCAGCATCCGTTTTCGCCGCCTCTTGGGCAAAGACGCTGTTGGCAATAATTGTTACAAAAAAAAGGGCGTTAATCAAACGTTTCATTGTATTTTCCTTTCGACAAAATTCTAGGGGCTGTTTACTCTAATCTTGACAGGATTTATTAGAATTGCTACTATCCATTATGAACTGGACAGAAGAAACATACAATCGGGTCAAACACCTCTTGCCGAAGCAGCGCGGTAATGTGGTCATTGATAATTTTACTTTCCTGCAAGCCTTTGCATACATCAACAAGCACGGCTGTTGCTGGCGGGGACTGCCGACTAACTTCGGCAACAGGGATACCGTTTACCAACGTTTCCGGCGGTGGACAGAGAAAGGAGTTTTCGAACGTATTGAGAATTACTTGCAGCCGCAAGTAATTGAAACAAAAGGCGTTACGAAAGAAACCTCACGGATATTCACTTGGTCTTTGCCGATAGTCCGTAGTCTCTCGCCGGGTTCTGCGGCAGATGATCCGGAAGGACAGAAGTTGATGGAGACAATACCGAAAGATATTTGTAACGGAAAGCCTTTGTTGATGGACAAGGCGTATGAGGGTAATGCGTGCCGCAAAAAGGCAAGAAAATGCAAAATGAAGCCGGAGGTGCCGCCGAAGAAGA
>JAITQJ010000124.1 GCA_031288955.1 Planctomycetaceae bacterium
TCACCAAAGCCAAGCCCTCGCTAAAACCCCAGGCAGACTCATATTTGGGTTCAATAACTTCCTTATCGGTCTTGTCGATAAATCCCCACTTACCGTCCTTTCTCACTGTCGCCAAGCCCTCGCGGAACTCCCCTGCATCATCATACTTATATTCGATAACTTCCTTGCCGGTCTTGTCGATAAATCCCCCCTTACCATCCTTTTTCACTGCCGCTAATCCCTCGCTAAAACCCCAGGCAAACTCATATTTGGGTTCAATAATTTCCTTACCGGTCTTGTCGATAAAACCATATTTGCCGTCCCGTTTCACATTAGTCAGTTCCTCGCTGAAATCCCCGACATCATCATACTTAAGTTCAGTAATTTCCTTGCCGGACTTGTCGATAAACCCCCATTTGCCGTTCCGTTTCACCAAAGCCAAGCCTTCGCTGAAAGGTTCCGCCGAATCATATTGACGGGGAATAACTTCAACACAGTCTCTTGACACATATCCGTATTTTCCGTCAATACCGTACGGCAGCGGATAATCGTTATCAGAAGTGTCGGCGGCATCCAACCGCTTGAGTTGCCCATCTGCAAAGGCATCTCCTAATTCTGCGGCTTTGCGTAGCCATTTTTTTGCTTCTTCAATGTTCCCCGCGTTCCGTGCTTCTATCCCTTTTCGATATGCAGTATCGGCTGTGATATTTTCGATGTTTCCCTCAACAGGAGCCGGCGGCTGTGCCGCCGGTTTATCTTTAACCACAAAAGGATTCGGCACTTCTGCCTTCTTTGCCTTTTCGATTTCCTGGCGGACAAATTCCCTGTCGGCATCGGATAACTGCTCCAATTTTACTTCGGCGGTCTTGGTGTCCGCAAGTTTGATTTCGACCGTGCCGTTTTCGCACTTGACAAAATCGCCGGTGATTTTGTGTCCGCTCGCTGCCGTCCACTCACGGGCAGAGGCAAACGATACCGAAAACGATACGGTAAGAACAATCAGCAAGGAAATAATGTGTTTCATTGGTTTGTGAAAAGTGAAAGTGAAAAGTTGCCAAGGACAATTATCGCCCTTGTTGAATGGAATTCTCATCCAAATTTTTTGCTTTGCCGCACTTGTTCCAATGACCGTTTGTATAACGCCATATTCGGAAAAGTTCTATTCTTGGCAAGTTTTATCATTTCCGCCATAAAAACACAACCCTCAAAGTATCCTTCGGCTCTGTCAAGATTACGGGAGACACCTTTTCCGTTCCGATAGACACAGCCGAGTTCGTAGAGTGCGTGAATGTCATTATTTTTGAACCGCTTCCAAAGCCGCCGAATTTCAGCAGTTTCCTGAAAGTCCGCCTCGGTTATTTTGCCGGACTTCGTTTGCTGTTTCGGCAATACGTTTTTAACGTGCCTCTTCCGCCTTTTCCTGTTCGATACGCTCTAAAAATTGTTTCGCAGATTGATTTCCTTGCGCTGCTGCCTTGCGAAACCATTTTTCGCCCTCCGCTCTGTTTTGGGAAACGCCTATGCCTTCCATATAAAATCCAGCCAAAACAAGTTGGGCAATAACATTATCCTGTTCCGCAGACTTGCGGGTCCACTCGGCGGCTTTCGCGTAATCCTGTTTTATGTTCAGTTGTTCAGAACCATTATAGCAGAAAATCCCTACTAATCTTTGTGCCTCGTGGTAACCTAATTCCGCCGATTTGACAAGCCACTTGTATAACTCATTCGGATTGTTCTCAACACTTAATTCGCCGCCGGCATACATTTGCGACAACAAAAAAGCCGCTTGTGCATTACCTTGTTCGGCAGATTTTTGGGCGAATTGAAATGCTTCACTTACACTGCGGGCGGTTTCGATACCTTTCAGCAAACACAATGCGCGGGCGAGTTGTGCTGCGGAATTGCCGCTGCCGGCAAGTTTAGAACAGCGAACCAGATGTCTCTCCTGCTCCGTTTGATTTTTTTCGCAGCCGTTCCTGCCGTCATAATAACGGTCGGCAAGTTCATACAACGCTTCGGGATTGTCTTCTTCGGCAAGTTGCTTCAGCGTATCAATCGGCGTTCTGTTTTCGACTTTAACCGCTTCACGAACCGGCGGCTGTGCCGCTGGTTTTGGGGAGTTTTGCTGGATATATTCCTTGTCTGTAATGGACAGTTGCCATAACTCAACTTTGATGACATTGCCGTCTTCGAGTTTGATTTCGACAATACCGTTTTCGCATTTCACGAAATTACCGGTGAATTGACTGCCGAATCTCGTCCATTCACGGGGCGGCATTGCCGTTTTCTCTTCCGTTTTTACCACAACCGCCACCGCGACATCCGTTTTTTTCTGTTCCGTTGTTACCGGCTGAATCTTGCCGAGCGGAAGAAGTGCAATACGGAAAGTGTGATCCGTTACACGCCCGATGAGAACAAAAGGGCTACCTATATCTTCTGCATCTTCACTCGTAAAACGATAAGAGGGAGAATCTCTGCCGCGGAGAACCCACGATGTTCCGTCATCGGTTGAAGTATATTCCAACCATATTCCGTACATACCATACAGATTCCATCTATTCGGTTTTTGGGTTGTTATCGGCATCCACATATCATCAACATCTTTCAGATAGCCACCGATGTCTGTTGGCTCTGTATCGCTGCCTGCCCGGCAAGCATATTCCCACTGCGATTCTGTCGGCAGCATAAACTGATAACCGCTTGGTGCCGCTCCTATTTCATTGATTGCAGCAATGAATTCCTGATAACTGGTGGGGGATATATGGCTAACGGGTGAAGCACTTTTTCCTCCTTTCCCTTTCTCTAAATGTTTCAACCTGTACCTGCCGCCTCTTGCTCCTTCCAAAATACTTTCCCACATCTCGACAGTAACTTCTGTTTCCAGCATCCAAAAACCGCGATGTACCTTGTTGCCCCGCAACGAGTCCAGATACGCAAGTTCCTGCTTGGTATATTTTTCGTATCCTATCAAAAAATCTTCGTACATATCCAGATACTGTCGGCCATCACTTGCCCCCTCTACTCCGTGTTTGATGTGCCCCGCCAACCAGTCCGTGTCTTTTTGCCTTTTTTTTGCAATGTTTGCTTTCAGCGTCTCAATTTCCGCATCGGTATAAATCGGCAGTATTGATACTTTGCGCTGCGGCACGATGGTAATCTCTTTCGCTGCTTTTTTGCGGATTACGGCTTCTGATTCTTCCAACTGTTTGCGGTACTTATCACCGTCATAGCCCGGCAGTTGCGATTTCATACCTGCATTTGCCGCCTTCTGCTGTTCGATAAGTTTCAGCGATTTATTGAACGCCGCCTGATTTTCCTGACGCTTTTTGGCAATATCCTCTTCGGACATACCCAAGACTGCATCTCCCGGCGGACACCAGCGGAAGCGGTATTTTACACCTTTGATAGTCAATTCCAGTAATTCGCCTGCCTTATGATTTTCAACAGAAAGCGTTGTTGTTTTTGTTGTTTTTGTATCGACATTCACTGCCACCGCGACATCCGTTTTACGTTCTTTCTGTATCGGAATCGGGACAGCGTTTGCGTCTTCAAGCAACGCAAGACGTAAACCGATTTTCGGCGAGGTCTGGTCAGACTCACCGCCGAAACGGTAAGCCGTGCGGACAAAAACCGACATATTGCCCCAATTTCCGCCGCGAACCATATATTCCGGTCCCTCTTTTCCGACCGGGTCAGTCCCTTTTTCGGCTGTGTAAGTCCGCCAAATATCCTGACAATATTCACCCACGTTGCCGATGGTGTCATAAAGATTCCACTGATTTGGTTTTTTTTGCGCAACGGGGTGTGTTTTCTCTTCGGCATTTTTTCCGAACCAAGCATATTGTCCGATAACAACATCAGAACGGGATGGTCGTGCATCAACATTGCCAAAATGAAACGTTGTCTCTGTTCCTGCGCGGGCGGCATATTCCCATTGCGCCTCTGTCGGTAACGAAAACCGATAACCGGCAGGGACGGCGTTAAGTCTATTTAATTCGGCAATAAACTTTTGTGTATCATTCCAAGAAATGGTTTCTACGGGCAAATCGTCCCCTTTGAATTGACTCGGATTTTTGCCGGTAACTGCTTGCCAAAGTTTTTGCGGCGTTTCTGTTGCCTGTATCCAAAACCCTTTTGTCAGTTGAACTTCGTGCTGTGTTTCATTATCCATCCGGGGTATTTCATTCGCCGGACTGCCCATTTTGAACGTTCCCGGCGGACACCAGCGGAAACGGCATTTTACGTCTTTGATTGTCAATTCAAGCAAGTCTCCCGCTTTGCGTTCTGTTGGCGGAACGGTCGCATTTTCGTACGCCGGTGTCGCCGCCGTATCTTTAACCACAAACGGATTCGGCACTTCTGCTTGTTTTGCCTTTTCGGTTTCCTGACGGACAAATTCTTTGTCGGCATCAGACAGTTGCTCCAGTTTGACTTCGGCGGTTTTGCCGTCTGCAAGTTGAATTTCGATTGTGCCGTTTTCGCACTTGACGAAATCGCCGGTGATTTTGTGACCGCTCACTGCTGTCCACTCACGGGCAGCGGCAAACGATATGGTCAGAAGAGTAATAACGAGAATGGAAAGCAAGTGTTTCATTGGTGTATTAAGGGTAAAAAAATGAATCCTTTCAAAGACACCACCACAAGATAACGTTTTTTTCGTTGTCTTGCGACGATGCCTCTGATTTATATTCTCGATGTATCTTTTTACTCTAAAAACCCGACTAAGTCCATACTGCGGGTCGGCTGCTGCAACTTACGGATTGCTTTCGCCTCGATTTGCCGGATACGCTCTCTTGTTACCTTGAAAATGTGTCCGACCTCTTCAAGCGTGTACCTGTAACCGTCGCCCAGTCCATAACGCAGTTTCACGATTTCCCGCTCACGATAACTCAACGATTGCAGCACCTTGCCAAGCCGCACTTTAAGCATCTCGTGAGACGCATTCACCTCCGGCTTTTCCGTGTCGCCGTCCGGTATCAGGTCGCTGAACTGCGAGTCTTCACTGTTACCGACCGGACGGTCAATGCTAATCGGATACCGGTTC
>JAITQJ010000011.1 GCA_031288955.1 Planctomycetaceae bacterium
CACTGTGCGGCGATGATACGGCTGTCATCGGTTGAACCGTCATCGGCGAGAATAATTTCAACAGGAAAATCCGTTTCCTGTGCTTTGATAGAGTTTATGCATTCTTCAAGATACTTTTCCCTGTTATAGACAGGTACAACGACACTTACGCCGTTAGCCGTTCTGTTCTGTTCTGTTCTGTTCTGTTCTGTTCTGTTCTGTTCTGTTCTGTTCTGTTCTGTTCTGTTGCATAGCCCGCTCCCCGTAATGTCGAATGATTAGAAAATAATCCGACATTCTAACAACCGAAATAGACGATGTCAAGCGGCGAAAAAACGGTAAAGGTAAGTGGGCAAACGGGACGGATACCGCTAACGACAATCGCCCTAATGATACCGAATCCGTTTGAGGTTGTCTTTCTTCAGAGCCGCTAACGCAAGATGACGGAAGAACAAGGCGGGCTTGCAAGGAACGCCGGGACAGGTAAAATCAAAGGTAAGCGGACAGACATCGGACTGATGACACTCGCCGCTTTTCATCAAAGCGGCTAAACCTCAATGACTGTACTTTATTACGTTTATTACGGTACTTTCTTTTACTTATTGTACCGGGCAACGGTAACGGATTTTGCGTCGTTAACTATCTCTGACCGTGTTACGGTTTTCGGTACCGTCTTTGCTGTTGCCGCAAACATTGGAGGCTTTTCCCTGCCTGCAACGGAAATCCGCTGGGACGGCTATACGCCGATGGTGCGTCCGATGCCGCTGCACCTCTTCAGTCCCAATCCCGCCGAAACCCTTTCGCCGGTGATGCTTTGGGCTTGCTGCACCGCCCTTTGGTGTTTTTGGTGCTTTGCTATGCTCGACCGTGTTTGGTATCCGCAATTTTCGCTGCAAAAAAACTTCATCGTTTTCTTTCGGCACCTGCACCGCTCCAAACGGACGAAATACTACCTCACCGCCGCCGTTGCCGGCAACCTGTTTTTTGCCGCTACGACGGGTATTCTGCCGAATAACGCCGCACTGCTCTCACCGTTAGTCGGTATGGCAGTCGGTATGACACTGATTTGGGGAACACGTATTATTTGCAGTTACATTCTTCAGCAAGAAGCAATGGGCTTCGGCGATGTGACGCTTATGGGAATGATTGGAGCCTTTCTCGGCTGGCAGCCCTGCTTGTTGGTATTTTTTCTCGCTCCGTTTGCTGGTTTGGGTTTCGGCATAATCAACTGGCTGCGCAAAGGGACTAACAGAATGCCGTACGGTCCGTTTTTATCCGCGGCGGCAGTTTTTACGGTACTGACGTGGTCTTGGATATGGCAGCAGACGGCAGATATTTTTTCGCTCGGCGGTATCTTCATCGCATCTGCAATGTTCGTGTGTCTGCTTTTGATGGGTGTGCTGCTGCGGATAATGCGTCTTTTCCGCCGTTGAGTTTTACTTCAAATTCATACACGGCATAAAACGCCAATGAAAATATAACCGCCATTTACTAAAGCCCGATAATGCAGCCCGCTTATCCGATGTTATCTGAAGCGGATGTTTACGCATCGTATTAAATAACGAATAGTACCGGTTCCACATCAATCCGAACATACGCCGGCTGTCGCGGTGAATCAACCGGTAAAGCGGCACTGAATTTTCGTAATATGCTTCACAGCGGTTTAGTTCGTACGCCATCAATTTAGAAAACTTCTCTTCAAGTGCCTCCATCTCCTGAACGTAATGATTGAACGAAAACTTGTCGGCAGCGTTTATGTTTTTCGGCATAACTTTCTGTGCATTCCATTCCTGCCGGTTCAGCAGCGAACCGAATTGATTCGGCGTTAAAGCATAACGCTGGATTTCGTTTTGCGGCAGGAACACGCGTCCCTGCTGGTAATCTTCAAGCAAGTCCCGCATAATGTTTGTCCATTGAAAAGCGATACCGCAGGCTTTTGCCGCCTTGATAACATTATCGGAAAACAGGGGTACCGCCGTTCCCCAAATCGCCAGCGACGCAAAGCCGACCGATGTTGCAACCTGATGACAGTATTCGCTGCAATCGTCAAACGTTTCAAATGGTTTCGCTTCGATGTCCCGCTCCACGCCGTCAAGCAGATGAAAGAGCGGTTCGCGGGGAATGGCGAAACGGTCAACGATCATTTTCAGGGCGGGCAGCAGCACGAGACCGCCGCAATTCGGATATTTTTCGGCAAGTTCCTGAAAGGCTTTGACATCATTGGCACTGCCGACGAATCCGTGTTCAGCACCGATTTGCCCCAAGACGGCTTCGACAACGGACACCCATTGGTTTAACTTTTGTTTTTTCCGGCGGACGCTGGTTGGAATCTCCTGACCGGTTTTCGGGTCAAAGTCCGGCAAATCAATTAAGTCATCGGTAAAACGGGTATAAGCATAGAGAATTTGCATTGCCTGGCATTTTTCGGACGGCAGCAGCGCAAATGCCGGAGCAAAATTGGAGTGTGCCAATTCCGTTAATTGCTTGCACGTTCGGATACTATGAGACAGCGAAAAATCGGCTTCCATCTGTTCAGCCGCAACGCCGTCGGCGTGCGCGGATTAAGTTTTCGTTATCCCCGCGGCATAGCGATAATGCCGCTGCGGACGAGTTCGATGATGCCGAACGGACGCATTGCGTTAATGAAACCTTCCAGTTTCGATTCCTGACCGGATATCTCTACTGTCATTGATGTATCGCAAACATCAACGACTTTCCCCCGGAAGATATTCACCATATCCAGCACTTTGCTCCGCATTGCCGGCTGTGCCTCTACTTTGATGAGCATCAGGTCCCGCTCAACGTGTTCCTTTGCCGTAATATCTTCGGCTTTCACAACCGTAACAACTTTTTGAAGTTGCTTGAGAACCTGTTCCTGTACTTTTTTATCGCCGACCACAACGAACGTCATCTGCGACAGTTTTGTATCTTCGGTTTCGCCGACTGCCAAACTGACAATGTTGTAACCCCGCGACGCTAACATCCCCGATATGTGCGAAAGCACCCCCGGAACATTCTGAACTAATGCGGAAATGACGTGTCTCATTATTTATTTTAACGCTTGGTCAACGGCACTGCGCAGTATATCTGCTTGCTGAACGCCGACGAATTGCTGCACCCTTTGCCCGTCTTTGAGCAAAAACAGCGTCGGAATACTTTGAATCCCCCATTTTTCCGCCACGTCTTTCAGTTTATCGGTATCAACCTTGACGATTTTGGCTTTTCCTGCCAGGTCAGAGGCGAGTGTTTCCAAAATTGACAGTTGCATCCGGCACGGGCGGCACCAGGTCGCAAAAAAGTCAACAATCACAATGCCGCTTGCCGTTGCTGCGGCAAAATCGGCTTCGGTTTCTAAAATTTGAATCGAATCGCTCATCTGTTATCCCCTGTACATTGCGTTATGGTTAAGTTAGGTATTCCTAATTATACCAAAGAATTGACAATCGGCAAGAGTTCTGGTCGGACGGACAGGCGAATGTTAAAGCCGGCTTTACAATCCGCGTGAAAAAAAATAGAGAGACGTTTTGTTTTTTTTCTGCTAAAATGAACAATGGAATTCGTTTCATTTTTTCCAAAGGAGATATACTATGCTGCGCAGTCTGCTCTTTACGTTGTGCTTTTTCGCCGTATCCCTTTGCTTCGCCGAACTCTTTCATACCGTTCCTCAAACGAAGCCCGAAGAAACCGTCCGGCTTGATGCTTTCAAAACCGATACGTGGTACGGCTCGCCGTATTGGAGCGGAAACGGCTGGCTGCGCGTCGGAAAACATTGGCAGCACCCCGCAGAAGATGCCGATGCCGTACGCACTTTCGTTGTTCCCAAAGACGGCAATGTCATCATAACCGGTGCCGTGAGGAAACTGCATCTTGACGGAGACGGTGTCATTGCTGCTATCCGCTGCAACGGCAAAGAAATCTGGAAAAAGAAAATCGAAGGAAAAGACAGTATCGGCATTGACCCGAATCTTCCGCTTGCCGTCAAAACCGGCGGACGAATCCAGTTTATCGTCAATAAAAATCAAACGATTGCCTGCGACACAACCGCCTGGGAGCCGGTTATCACGTTCAAAGATACTAATAACGCTTGTTCTGCCGCTGACTCTTTTTCCAAAAAACAGGGCAGCGGCAACTGGTATTACGAAGCAATCCGGCATAAGAAAAACATACAGCCGAAAATTGATATTGCCGCCGCAGAATTAACATCAATTGATGAATGGCGGACGGCTGGATTGAACGATACGGATATGCAGTGCCTTATCGTTACCGAATGGCTCAAGGAAGATAACTATTTTGCCGAACCGGAAAAGACGATTGAAAAGCACCTCGAACGCAGCGGAAAAATTGTTACAAAAACGCAAACCGGCGAAGAGACGCTGCAAAAATTACTTTTTGAACTCAAAGCAATAAAAGAAACGAAAGAGGCGGAAGAGGTACTCCCCGCCTTAAAGCAACTCTACATAAAAACACGTTTGTTCAAGCGGTCGCTGCTCTTTGCCGACCCGCGGACAAACTTCGGCGAACTCCTGTTTGTCAAGGCAAGACCAACGGCATACAGTCATCTCGTTGGGCAGTACTTCGGTTGGAATCAGCGTCCCGGCGGCGGTATTTATGTTCTGGAAAAGCCGGGCTATTCGCTCAAACACAGGGACGTTTTGCGGGAGCAGTTGCCGCCCGGTCACGTCCTCGAACCCCGTCTTTCGTATGATGCCCGGAAGATTGCGTTTTCACACGTTGCTGTCCCCGAAAAACGGATTGACTGGAAAACATTAAAAGTCAACGAGGACGGGGAAAACGAGTTTTACTATCATCTTTACGAAATGAACATTGACGGCAGTAACCTGCGGCAACTGACGGATGCGAAATACGATGATATGATGCCGGAGTATTTGCCCGACGGCGGTCTGGCGTTCGTTTCAAGCCGGCGGTTGGGTTATTCCCGGTGTTTCGGTGCGCAGTTCGGTCCCCGCTGGCATTCTTATACGCTGCACCGTTTGGATTCCGGCGGTCAGATTACCCGGCTGTCGAATAATGACGTGAGTGAATGGTTTCCGGCGGTAGCAAATGACGGACATCTTTGGTTTGCCCGCTGGGATTACATTGACCGGGATGCAGTAACGCATCAAAACCTTTGGGCAATGCGTCCTGACGGGACGAATCCCGCTGCCGTTTGGGGGAACGCATCGCCGAAGCCGCACTGTATGTTTCAGGCGAAGCCGATACCTCATTCCAATAAAATCGTGTTTATTGCTTCGCCGCATCATTCGGTTACAGCAGGTCCCGTTTGCATTGTTGACCCCAGTATTGACATCAATTCGCTTGATGCGGTAACGAAAATAACACCGGGGCAGTTTCCCGAAGCAGAGAGCCGCAATGTTTCGGAGTATTACAATTCGCCGTATCCGCTCGGCGAGGATTTGTTTCTCGCCGCATACAGTAATATGCCGCTGCGCTGGGAACCGCAGCCGAATCCCGATAACGCTTTGGGACTTTATTTGATAGACGCTCAAGGCAACCGGGAAGTTATTTACCGCGATGATAAAATCGGGGCAACGTGTCCGCTGCCGATTGCCGCCCGGCACGTTCCGCCGGCGGTGCAGGGAACAAAACAGCCGCAACTTGCCGCCGAAGGGTTGGGAGAAATGAGCATCGTGAATGTCTATGACGGACTCGGTTCCGACGGACTCGGTTCCAACGTCAAAGCCGGTTCGCTGAAACAGTTGCGTATCGTTCAGATTTTTCCGAAGACAACGGTTACGGCAAACACTCCGCGTATCGGTGTTGCCGGAGAGGAAAATACGCGTGCGGTGTTGGGTGTTGTGCCGATTGAAGCGGACGGTTCGGCAAAGTTTTTGGTGCCGGTTGGTAAACCGCTCTTGTTTCAGGTATTGGACGAAAACGGTTTTGCCTATCAAACGATGCGTTCGACAACATCGGTAATGCCGGGCGAACAGGTTTCGTGCGCCGGCTGCCACGAGAACAAGATGACGGCGGCAGCGGTTCCGCAGATGCAGCCCTTGGCGTTTTCTAAACCGGCGAAGCGTTTGCGTCCAACGCCGGAGTCGGGCAGACCTTACGGTTTTGCCGAAATGGTTCAGCCGATTCTTAATGCGAAGTGTGTATCGTGTCATAATACGGACAAGGCGGAGGGCGGTTATGATTTGTCGGGAGCGATTGCGGAGAACGGTTTTACGGTTTCGTACAACGCTTTGTGTAAGGATAAGTCCTTGGTACCGCGATTCCCGGAGCGTAATCAGATTCAGCAAACGGTGCCGGGCGGCGGTATCGGTGCGCGGGGCAGCCGGTTGATTCAGTTATTGCAAAAGGGACACGCCGAAGTCAAACTGACGGCAAACGAATTGGAACGCATCGGCACTTGGATAGACCTAAACGCCGTATTCTACGGGAGTTACGATTCTGTCTTAACAGCAAAGCAGCAGCGGGGCGAACCGATACCAATGCCGATGATTGAGTAACGCAGAAAAGGCGGGCGGCAAATTTCACCGGCGTTTTTTGCCTCTGAAAGAATGTTATGTCTGTTTCAATTATCTATAGAATCTCCGAAGCCAGCCCCAAATCTTCTCTTTGCGGGTTCGATAAGCAAATTACTGCCGAGCATATATCCGCCGCCAACGCCGGGATAGTCAGTGATACCACATTCCCGAAACGCGGCGAGCCACGTCCCGTCCGCCGCCTTTGCTACTCGTTTATTTGCGGGCTGCCTTAAATTTTTCCAACGCTTTTTGAAAGACCGTAACTTCCGGTGCAGAGCGGACGACCCGCTCCTGCGTTTCTACCGCCTTGCCGATTTCGCCGCCGAGAAAATAGACCGCCGACAATGTGTCGGTGTAACTCAAGTCCTCCGGCTCCGCCTGAACCGCCGCATTTATCAACGCTTTCGCCGATGGATAATCGCCGTCCGTGTGCGCTAAAAGCCAAGCCGCCTGATTACAAGCCGCCGCCGCTGCCTGACGGCGGTCATCTGCGTCGTTCGACGGAGGTATCGCCGTATTCTGAATGTTCACTAACGATTGATGACTCCAATACTTCACATTGCTGCGATAATCTGCATCCGTACCTTTATTTGCCTTACAGTAACGATGAGCCAAAATCAGCAAATCAATATCCGTTTTATCCAACCCCAATCCCTTGTCGAGATATTCCCGAACCTTCAGCCAATCGCCCGTTCCGGCAGATTGTTCCGCCAAACAAGAATAACGCCGTATTTGGGCTTCCGATGTTATCGCTTGTCCATTGCTTAACTTTTTCGTGTATTCCTCCGTTCCCGCCAATTCAATGACTTTGTCGTAAAACTTCACGGCAGCCGTATAATCCGTTGTCAGAACCGATATATCCGCTGCACTGTTTGCACTGCGGATTTTCAGGACGATATAACCGCCGTCAATAATCTTTCCGAAATGCGGCAAAGCCCAGCGCAGGCGGTAATTTTGCTGCAGCCAGCGGGCAGCGTAATAATGTTCGTGCATTTTCCAGTCGTCGTCCAACTCAATGGCTTGCACCGGTTCGCTGCTGCGGACTTCCTGTGCCTCAACCGCAAGAGCCGCCTCGGTATTTTTTTTACACTCCTGCGATAAACCGGCAGCATCCTGCACGATTGCCGCGGCATAATACATCAGAATATCAGCGGCATTACCGGGCTGAATCACGCTGTACTCCGGCTTCGCCTGAAATGCCGCAACACGTTGAGTTACATTACGGACACGTTGTTGGAAACCGGTTAGTGCCTTTTTTTCTGCGGTCTCTTGTTGTGCCGTCTCCATATCGCAGCGCAATGCCGCATAATCGGCAAGCAGCGAAAATAATCCGCCGCTTCCGTTGTCTTCTGAAGCAGCGTCGGCTACAGCCTCTTTAAGCGGCATAAAGGTATCTCTGATATGCCGGTACCATTTTGTCCGCAGCGATATTTTAGCGGGCGGCGAAGCCAGCAGGCATTTAGCGGCTTCGATTCGTAAAGTTTCGCTTTCGTCAAAGCGGACGAGGCGGCAGAGCGTTTGCAGTCCTTCGCCGTTGGACGCATCGGAAAAAATGTCAGCAAAGAGCCGGATAATGCGGGCTTTGGCAGCCGGATTGCCTTCGAGCGTGTATTGCCGAATCCAGTATTCGACGGCGGGATTTTCCTGACGAATAAACTGCTGCTCGATTTGCGTCAGGATTTTTTCCGCCCGCCGCACAACTTCGATGTCCTCGCTTGTTTTTGCTTTTTGCACTGCCGGATACGCTTCGAGACCGCTGTTGAGCAGATGAACTTCGGCACGTTGGCGGACGATATAACTTTCATCACCGAGTTGTCCAATCCAGCGTGCGATATTCTGCCGCAAAGCCGCCTTGCCGCTTTCCGTCTTATTTTGCGGCGAATCAGCCCGGCTCCCTGCGGTCAAAACGCAAAAAATAATACAAATAACGAAAAATTTGTTCGTGTTCATCATCAAATCGTACCAGTAAAATGTCTGACCGCCAGCGGTCTATTTTTCAAACACGAGGACTTCGGCAAGGTGCCGTCCTGTGTTGGCGGAATTGCTTGTCTGGGTGATACGCAAATAACGGATTTTTTGCGGCGGAAACTCACAGGTGTAACCCTTTGCGGTCGAAAGTTCTGAATTGCTGCGTCTGTCGGAAAGAAGCGTCCACGTGTTCCCATCAAGCGAACCCTCCACCAAAAAACCATAAGAACGTTTGTCCCTGTAATAGCCCACCACAACGACCCTGCCGACCGTTTCCAACTCTTCCAAATCGACCTGCCACCACGCCGTACCGGTTTCGCTTTTCACATCGCAGCCCCAAAAGAAATCGGTATCAATAACACCGTCATTGGCAAGCGAAGCGTCCATTTTAGGAAACGAAGCAGAACAAGTAACCGGTTTATTGACCGCAAGATGATTGATTGGTTTAGGAAGAGCCAAATCCTCGCCGTATTTTTCCAAAAATTCTTTGGCGATAGCGACCGCATTTTCACCGCTGACCCGCGTTGGAAAAACTGCCGTCTCTTTATCCCAAGCCTCGGCAAATGCCTGCATCTTCCGGTCAAACTCTTTCGCATCCCAAGCCTTGTTCTCCGTCAGCAAACGCTCTAGTTCTTCATAATAAATGCGCCAGCGTTTCGCATAATAGCCGCTCAACATTCCCGACCAGGTTCGGCTCGAATAATCGTTAACCACCGAAGCGGTGTTCATATCCCAAAGCGTAATCATCAGCCGCGCATTCCACTCATAATGCTTCCGCTCCTCTGCCGTCTTGCCCCAACGCTTCGCACTTTCAAGCCAGGTGCCGAGCAGAAAATTCGGATTTGCTGCCAATAGCCGGTCAATGTCGTTGAATAAAACGTCCATCTTATCGGCAGTTGCCTTCAACTTATCCCTGTCCTTCGCTGCATAAGCGTCTTCAAGTTCATTGTAATACTTCTTTACAAGTGTTGCCAGCAACTCCTGCGAAAGATGCACGACATCATACTGATATGACGACTGCTGCCCAAATTCCTTTTCCGTTTCCAACAGTAATTTCAAAGCGGAGTACATCGGTTGTATCAATTTAGGCGGTCTTACGGCTTTACCGTAACGATTTGCCCAGCCGCCCTTTATCCAAACGGTGTTATTGCCCATATTATCCACATAATTATAGACCGAATGATGCAGCAGTTCCCACGCCTTTTGCACTTTTTCGTTGGAATTGTCATCATTGGATTTTCCATAACGGCGTGTTACAAAATCCTTGAGCCAATCCGCTGTTTTCGGAATCTCCGTCCGCCAAATCATATCCGCCTGCCAATCGTCAATCACGGGATTGTAACCGAGACCTTCCATAATGTAACCGATGCCGACGGGACGATTGTCCGGCTGCGATAATGCCCGCCGCAAATCATTTTCCATAAAGTCGAGATTACCGAACACGCCGACACGTCCGCCGAAATTTTGAATGATGCTCCAAATCCAGTTTTGTCCGCTAAACGATTCTGTCCGGCTCCATACAGGACGTTGTTCGCACATCAGGTCAATGCACAAAAGTTTTTCCTTTGGAACGCTCAACAGAAACGCATCCCGCTGCGGTTTTTTCCAAAAACCTTCGTTGAGAAAAATCCAGCCTTGCAGAACCCAGACGGCATCGGGGTCGGCACTGCGCATTCCTTCATAAATTGCGCCGCCCATTTTTCGCAGCACAGCGGGGTCTTTACTCGGCGGTGTCATTTCGATAAAAGAGTCCGAAGCGTAAAGGTGATTGGTGCCGTAAAGTTTCGTTTGCTCTTCGACAAATGCTTTGCCGAATTCGGCGAAGAACGGGTCGGCAGGGTCGATAAAATACGTGGACGGAAAATCAATCCAGGGCGTTAATTTGACGAGTTTCGTTTCAGGACGGACTTCGGCAATTTTTTTCGGTACGTGTCCGGTAAAACCTTGTAAAATCGGGGTCATTCCGAGTTCCCGTTCGCGGGCAAGGATTTTCTTTTCAAGTTCAACGTGGTCGTCAATCCAACTGTTCGGCAGCGGACCTGCCCAACCGTCAATGCAGCCCATCCAGCCGAAGCCGAGATAAGCGGGACCGACGTAAAAATCCTGCATCTGCTCATCGGAAAGACCGTAGCGTTTGCCGACATTCCGCCAGACACCTTCCTGACCGGTAACGGACAGCGGAGCGTTTACGCCGTAAAAAGCCATCAGGTCAATCATCTGTTCCCAGTCGTTCCAGTCCCACCAGGCGAGTGTATAACTAAAACAGCAATAGTTAAAGTAATAGCGGTATTTGTACGGCGTGGCAATCCGCACTTTTTCTTTAACAACCGGCAGCGGCGAGGGAATGTTGAGTTGTTCTGTGCGGAAGGAAATCTGGCAGTTGCAATGGTATTTGAGGAACCAGTTGACACCGGAAGCCATTGCGGCGGCATTATTACCGCGGACAATGAGTTTGCCGTTTGCACTTTCGAGTTCAAACACGTCCCGTTCGGTATCGGGCGGAATTGCCTCGAATTGGACATTGCCGGCGAGGGCAGGTATTCGCCGCAGCAGCAAATTTTTTGCGGCGGTTTCCGCAGGATGCTGTGCTAAAGCGGGAATAGCGCAACAAACGAACACGATGGAGAGAATGAACTTTTTCATAGCGGTTTGGGCTGCTGCCTCTTTTATTTTACCGTTTGCCGGTATTTATTCCAACAGTCTATCACACGCCGCGCAAGCGCAAGTAAAAGCGCAAGCAATTTTGCTTGCGATTCTTTCAAGATGTTTTTTCCCTGTACTGGTGGAACGGCTACACGACTCTCCAGCGTAAAAATGCGTCTAAAAAACCTTGGATACCGCCGTCGAGAACCTGGTGAAAGTTGCCGACCTGATAGCCGGTGCGTGAGTCTTTGACACGTTGGTCAGGATGAAGAAAGTAATTGCGTATCTGAGAACCGAAACCAACCTTCGCCATATTTTTATACTTTTCCGCCATTGCCAACTCCCGCTTTTCTTCCTCGGCGCGTATCAGCCGCGCCCGCAGCATCTTCCACGCCATCGCCCTGTTTTTGTGCTGACTCCGCTCCATTTGGCAATACACAACCGTATTGGTCGGAATATGCGTCAAGCGGATGGCACTCGACGTTTTATTGACGTGCTGTCCGCCGGCACCGCTTGCCCGCATCGTGTCTTCACGGACATCTTCATCACGAATGTCGATGTTTATAGAATCATCTATTTCCGGCGAAACATCGACCGCCGCAAAACTTGTCTGCCGCTTGCTCTCGGAATTGAACGGACTGATCCGCACAAGACGATGCATACCGGCTTCGCCTTTCAGATAGCCGTATGCCATCGGACCGCGGACAACAAAGCCGCAACTGTTGATACCGGCTTCTTCGTTTTCCTGCCAATCAAGGAGTTCGACATCATAACCGTTCGACTTTGCCCAGAGCGAATACATCCGAAAGAGCATTTCCGCCCAATCGTTTGCATCAGTTCCGCCGTCCCTTGCATTAACGGTAACGATAGCGGCGTTACCGTCATACGGTCCGTTGAGCAGGGCTTTTGTTTCGAGTTCTTCGAGTTGTTCTTCGAGATGCTTTAACTTTTCCGGTATTTCGGCGGACAGTTCGTCATCGTCGAGTTCAAACATCAGTTCGAGGTCGGTCAGTTCGGCGAGCATTTCGTCGAAAGGCTTCAAAACGGCTTTCAGGGAGCGGAGTTTTCCGACGAGTGTTTGTGCTTTTTCCTGGTCGTCCCAAAAATTCGGGGCGGACATTTCGTTTTCGATGCTTTTCGTTTGTTCGTTTTTATCAGCGTAGTCAAAGAGAGTCCCGCAGTTGAGTCAACCGCAGCCGGATTTGTTCAGCCAGATTTATCCAATCGTTGGGAATCATTATGGTTTCATTGTTAGCGGAGAATTACCGGAAAACGGACATTGCGAAATGTGTTTTGGGAACACATTCGCCCGTTATTGTCAGGTTTTCGATTCAAATTGTCAACTCCTCTGTGTGCTTGTTTGGTTCCCCCCCCCTTGATTTTCGTGTAATTTTTTCTATACTGGACTATATTGCACCCTTAGCTCAATTGGATAGAGCATCGGTCTACGGAACCGAAGGTTGCCCGTTCAAATCGGGCAGGGTGTAATTTATAACCTCATACAGTACAAAGGCTTGCAACCGGTGTAACGCCGCATAGTTTGCGATTTTAACCGAGCAAAGTGTCCAGAACTGGACACTTTACGAAGCAAAAAAGGCAATACTATGGGGAAAGGGGATATTTTGTCCCGTCCACCCAGA
>JAITQJ010000015.1 GCA_031288955.1 Planctomycetaceae bacterium
AAGTTATCTGCCGATGAGCGAACCCGAATGTTAGCGGAAAAACGGGAAATGATGCGAATGGACATTTCCGCCTCGATTAAAAACGCAACCCTGATAGGACTCGAACAAGGACTCGTCAAAGGCAGAGCGGAAGGCGAAGCTAGAGGCAGAGCGGAACAGGCGGCGATAACTGCCCGAAATACGCTGCGAAAAGATTTGCCGATAGAGGACATAATGGATATTACCGGACTTTCACGTCACGAAATCGAAAAACTGCAATAGTATTTTTGCCCGCGGAACGATTGCTGATGTACAACGTCTCCTTGTGCCGATGTATTCTGTATGAGTATAAAATTTCTTTGTCCGCAGTGCCGGTATGAAATCGAGGCTTCCGAAAAAGCCGCTGGAGAAAGTATATTTTGTCCAAAGTGCTTTGCACCAATGACCGTGCCGGAGGAGCAAAAGACAAACACCGCTTTGCAGGAAAAAAATCCAGCAGACGAATCCGTTTACGGAGTCGATGCGAAACCGATTGATGCGAGGGAGTTGACCGACCGCATTACACTATCCGTCCGCTGTTCCGTCTGCCATACCAATATTTCCGTTACAAAAAATCAAATCGGAACAGTTATACACTGTCCTGAATGTTATGTGGAAATGCTTGCTCTGCCCGCCGGTACTGCGGATAAACGTTTGTCAGTAACAACGCAGGAGGTGTATCGCGTCCGGTCTAATACAAATCGTGCAGCGACCGATGAAAAACTCGTCGGTTTTCATTGCAAACTCTGCGGGACGCTGATGTATGCACCGGAAAAGGAAGCAGGCAAAATTCTAACCTGTCCCGACTGCAATACCGATAATACCGTACCGGTTCGTAAAACGGCTGCGCCGCAAGTTAATAGAAATACCGAATTTGAGGGTGCTGCAACATTTAAGACCGATAAGGAAGCAGCGGCTGTGTCTGATAACACCGGCTCTTTGCGAAAAGAACTGCTGGTACCCGTTGTTTGTCATCTGTGTCATACACGAATGTACGCATTGGAAAGCGAAATCGGCGGAATGAAAGTTTGCCCTGACTGCGGACGCTCTACCGAAATCAAATTCGTTCCCAAAGCCGAACGAATTTTTCCCGATATGTTCAACGGCGACGGTTACGAAGTTTCGGAAAAAAACGCCGCCGCAAGACCGGCGATGCGTGTGCAGACAGATTACCGCTATGTTGACGGTTCAGTTGACAAGGCGATTCTCCCGTCCAAATATGCGGAAAGCAGTCAAAACGGCACAAGGAAACCTGACCGTCCGGCAGTGCCGAAACATCCGTTTTGGACACGGCTGTTTGTTCCGCTGACCGACGGCTGGTTTATCATACGAACATTTTTGACAGGATTCCTGTTTAACGGCGGTTTGGTCATTTATTTTATCCAGCCCGGTATGGACGCAGAATTCAGTGCGGTATTATCGTTTTTGTACGGTATTGTTTCGTTTCTATTCGCCCTGACATTTCTTGCTAATACGTCGCACGGCATCGTTCATTGGACAGCATTTGGTATTGATATGCCGGAGAAAGAAAATTATCCGCTGTATCAGCCGACCGAGGCAATACTTTACACGGTCTGGCTTGTACTGCTGGTCATTCTTTCGGCAACGCCGGGATATTTGACGGCGAACCGGTTTTCCGCCGTAGTGCCGGAATCTGACTTTATGCTGTTTCAATTCCTTTTTATGACGGTATCGCTGTTTATCGTTTTTCCGGTCTTTTTCTTATCAAGTATGCAGAGCAATTCATTTTTCGAGATTCTGACTAAGGGCGTTTTGACCTCGTTCTTTCGTTCGGCAGGGCTTTGGCTTCGGTATTATTTTGCGGTATTTCTTTTTGTGTTCATCTTTTTCGCAACCGATGTGTGGCTTTCGTCGAGTATCGGCGACCCTGTTGTGGTATTCGCCCTCAACGGTTTCCTTTGTCCCGTTGCTGTTGCCGTCTATTTCCGGCTGTTAGGACGGATGGCACTGGCGTTAGAGAACAGACGTTAGGCGTTTTTCTGAATTTAACATATCCACCGCAGCGAAAGTTCGGGGCGGTATGGAATACGTTGATAAGCGACCGTTCCGGTGTGTCCGAGCATCAAACCGCCCTGCGCCGTTTCGTTATCCTTCAAGCCCAGCCACGCATTGATTGCACCTTTACTTTCTTTCGATTGAGCCGCGCGAACAAAATAACCCGCCCAGCACGACCCCAAGTGTTTTGCTGCCGCACATAAATCCAGCGTCTCAACAGCAATCGTTGCGTCAACAACGGGCCACACTGCCGTTTCGTCCGTGTATGCAATAATCACACAAGGTGCGCCGCGGAAAAACGGGTCGCCGCCCCGTTCCCATTCCGCCAGCAATAATGCCGATTTCGGCAGTTGAGTCTTTGACCATTCGGACACCAAAGCGGCGAGTTCAAGCACTTTTTTACGTCCGTTGACCGCAATCCATTTGACCGGCAAACCGTTTATCGCTGTCGGTGCGTAACGGACAACGTCGAGCATTTGTTCAATCGTGCCGTTATCCATCGGTTTATCGGAATAGGAACGTATTGACCGCCGCAGCCGCGCCAGGTTTGCAATCTGTTCAAAGCGGGGAACAGAACCGTCGGCGAAGGAAACACAATCAGCATTCGTTTTGCCGTCCACCGTGATGGCACCAACCGGACACACGGCAAGGCAATGTGCGCAGCCGATACACACCTCCTCGGCGTAACTTGCCGCAGACGGATAATCATTCGGCGATTTGCGCTGGTAGATTCGTGCCGGACAAGCCACAATGCACTGTCCGCATTTCACACACAGATATTTATCGATTGTGATTTCCGCCATTAACCGTGTTGACAACTGTTTCGTAAAGACTGATAATTATGCTTAATTGTCCCTGATTTTTATCCTTTGTCAACTGCCGGCGTAATACAATCAAGCAAAACGTCTGTCAAACGCGGCGTTCCAGCCGGTCTTTGGGTGCGCTGTCCGGGCTGCCAGGCAACGGTGTTCCGCAAAGAAGCCGAGAGACTGATGAATGTTTGTCCTGAATGCGGCAATCATTGGTACGTATCTGCCCGGAAGCGGATTGAGCAGATTTTTGACCCCGGCACATTTGAGGAACTTTTTACGAATTTGCGAACGGCAGACCCGCTGCATTTTTCTGACCGCAAGCCTTATCTGGAACGGATTCGAGCCGACCAGATTTCGACCGGTTTACAGGAAGCCGCTGTAACGGGCATCGGCAATGTTCATGCGCGTAAAATTGCGTTTGGTATTACGGATTCGCATTTTATTATGGGCAGTATGGGTGCGGTCGTAGGGGAAAAATTGGCTCGTTTGACGGAGAAAGCGTCGGCGGAGCGTTTGCCGTTGGTGATAATGTCGGGCAGCGGCGGCGGAGCGAGGATGCACGAGGGAATTTTATCGTTGATGCAAATGGCGAAGGTATCAGCGGCGTTGCAGCGGCATCATTTATCGGGCGGTTTTTATATTTCGGTAATGACGAACCCGACGATGGGGGGCGTTGCAGCAAGTTTTGCGATGCTTGGCGATGTCATTTTTGCAGAGCCGCAGGCTTTGATAGGATTTGCCGGACCGCGGACAATACAAGCAACGCTGCGGCTGGAGTTGCCCAAGGGGTTCCAAACGAGTGAATTTCTTTTGGAACACGGCTACATAGACCGGATAATACACCGTAAGGACTTGAACAACGAAATAGCCAAAGCCGTGGACTATTGCAGCGGATAAAGGCTGTTCTATTGTGTTTTGAGAGAGGCGACAGTATGCAAATCATCAATCAACTTGATGCGTTTCCGGCGGCGTTGCGGGGCGGTGCGGTGAGCATCGGCAAGTTTGACGGGATGCACCTAGGTCATTCGCTTATCGTTCACCGCCTCAAAAGTTACGCTAATAAACTGCAAATCCCGTCTATTATTGTAACGTTTGATAAGCCGCCCCTTGCGGTATTGCAGCCGGAATTCGGCTTCCGTGCGATTTGTACACTCGAACGGAAAATCGAATTGGCAGAAGATTTTCATATTGATGCGATTGTCGTATTACCGACAACACAGGAACTTTTGGAACGCAAAGCCGGCGAGTTTTTTCAAACGGTTATCAAAAACACGTTTGACGCAAAAGTTATCGTTGAAGGGCGGAACTTTTTATTCGGCTGTAACCGCGAAGGTACGGCGGAGTTGATGAAGGATTTGGCGGTACAATCGGGCATTAAAGCCGACATCGTTGACTTTGTTCAAATCGGCGATGCCCGCGTTTCGAGCAGTAACATCCGGCACTTGATAGAAAATGGGCGTATTGAATTAGTGAATGAATTGATGCCGCAGCCGTACCGTATGACGGGTAAAGTTATCTGCGGCGACCAGCGGGGAAGAACGTTGGGATTTCCGACGGCGAATTTATCGGAAGTACAAACGGTGCTGCCGAAACCGGGGATTTACGCAACAGCAGCGTTAATCGGCGGTAAACGTTATGCGTCAACGACACATATTGGTTCGCTGCTGACGTTCAAAAAAACGGACTTGCGGCTTGAAGTTTATGTACATCATTTTGACGGCGATTTATACGGACAAATGTTGTCGATAGATTTTTTGGCATACCTTCGGGACGTTATTTGTTTCACCTCTACGGAAGCGTTGGCTGCCCAAATACAAACCGACATTCAGCACAGTGAACGGATTTACAATACCTAAATGCGTTGTCAGAGAAAGTCTGCAAAAATTCCTGCAAAAAAAAAAAAAAATAAGTAATAGACAAACATTCAGACGAAACCGCTGCTCGTTTCGCCATTAGGTCTCATCCGTTTGAAACAATTATCTATGCCTGCCGCCAAAGGAAAGAATGAAAACGTTGCGACGGGTTGGCAAACCGTTAACAAATGACGAAATCAAACACAGGCACACGCCGGAATCGGCTTGAATCGGGCTGAAACAGGGATTGTCTACGTAGCAGATAGCAGAGAAGGTATAAGTCATTATCCTGCAATGAGTTGCAATGAAATGCAGGGAGAAAATGGGTACACACCCCCACCGCCCATTATCCGGCTGGGGTAGAACCCATATTGCTAACTCCTTTGCAGGATAGGGGGTTATGTCAATCGGAAAAATTCAAAGTACCCGAATCGATACCTGAAACACATTGCAGCGGGCTGACCGAACACGATAAGAAAGACATCGAACGTATCATTCGGAATTGGAAAAACCTACCCCCAGCGGCAAAG
>JAITQJ010000021.1 GCA_031288955.1 Planctomycetaceae bacterium
ACAAAAACGTTGCCGTACGCCATCGCCATCATTCCGAGGTCTTTTTTCCGCGTCGCCTTGCCGCCAGCCGCAAACTTCGCCACCGCACCCTTCGGAGTCGATTTCGATGCCTGACCGCCGGTGTTAGAATACACTTCGGTATCCAATACCAATATATTCACGTCCCGACCGGAAGCAATCACGTGGTCAAGCCCGCCGTAGCCGATGTCGTAAGCCCAGCCGTCGCCGCCGAACGCCCAAACACTCCGGCGAACCAGCGAATCCGCAATACCGAGAAGCATCTTGCCGTCACTGCAACCGCAATCACAGCCGCCGATTTTCGCTTTCAGTTCGGCAACCCAGACACGTTGTTGAGCAATTTCGGCTTCCGTTTCCTGTTTATTATTCAGGATATTCTCAACGAGAGCGGCACCAATTTTGTCCTTTTTCGCCGTCAGAATTTCTTTGGCGAAATGATTCTGCTGGTCAACTGCCGCCCGAATTCCGAGACAAAACTCGGCATTGTCCTCAAAGAGCGAATTGCACCAAGCCGGTCCGCGTCCATTGGCATCTTTCGTGTAAGGCGTTGTCGGCAGGTTGCCGCCGTAAATCGACGAGCAGCCCGTTGCATTCGCTACCAGCATCCGGTTGCCGAAAAACTGCGTTACCAGTTTAACGTACGGCGTTTCGCCGCAGCCGGCACAGGCACCGGAAAACTCAAAGAGCGGCAGCAGAAGTTGCGAACCCTTGATACTGTCGGCGTTGACATTCGACCTGTCCATATCGGGAATCGACAGGAAAAAGTCCCAATTTACCCGTTCGGATTCAAGATAGTCAATCTTGTTTTCCATATTGATAGCCTTACGTCCTTCGGCGGCTTTATTCTTGCCGGGACAATTTTGAACGCAAAGTCCGCAGCCGACACAATCATCGGGAGCAACCTGAACGACAACCTTATGACCGGGGTATTCCTTGCCCTTGTAATCCGTTGTCTTGAAAGACTTCGGTGCTTTTGCCTGCTGTTCGGCATCAACGACTTTATAACGGATGGCGGCGTGCGGACAAACCAGCGAGCATTGAGCGCACTGCAAGCAGCACGACGGGTCCCAAATCGGGAAATCAATGGCAATGTTCCGCTTTTCGTACTGCGACGTTCCCGTCGGGAATGTTCCGTCTGCCGGCAAAGCACTGACGGGCAAATCGTTTCCGCGGGCTGCCAGAATTTCACCGAGAATGTCTTTGACAAACTTCGGCGGATTGCCGACCGTTCCGGTGTGCCGGTGAAACTTTGACGAAACCGTCTTCGGATACTTGACTTCTTTCAGGGCGGCAACCGAAGCATCAACGGCGGCGTAATTCTTTTGAACAACCGCATCGCCTTTTTTCCCGTACGTCTTTTTGATGGCGTGCTTGATATGGTCAATCGCTTCTTCGGAAGTCTTGAAAAGTTGCGCTAACTGAAAGAAGCAGGTCTGCATTACCGTATTGAGGCGGTTGCCCATACCGGCTTCGCGGGCAACGGTAACGGCATCGACGACGTAAAACTTCGCCTCTTTGTCGATGATTTCCTTCTGCAATTCGGCGGGCAGATTATCCCAAACGGCATCGGGTCCGTACGGCGAGTTGAGCAGGAACGTGCCGCCTTTGACCAGCGGGGCGAGCATATCGAGTTTTTCGGTGAACACGAATTGATGGCACGCCACGAAGTTCGCTTTCGTTACAAAGTACGAACCCTTAATCGGACGCGGCGAGAACCGGAGATGCGAAATTGTTACTGAACCGGCTTTCTTCGAGTCGTATTCAAAGTAGCCCTGTGCGGAAAGATGCGTATTTTCGCCGACAATTTTTGTCGTGTCCTTGTTTGCCCCGACCGTTCCGTCGCTGCCGAGTCCGAAGAACAAGCACCGCGTAACATCGTCCGCTTCGGTCGAGTAATGCGGGTCGTAAGTCAGACTCAACTTTGTAACATCATCGTTGATGCCTACGGTGAATTCTTTCTTCGGTGCTGCTTTGGCAAGTTCGTCATAAACCGCCTTTGCCATAGTCGGCGAGAACTCTTTCGAGGCAAGACCGTAACGACCGCGGATAATCGTCAGTTTATCGCCGGTGTAAAACGATTCGAGAGCGGTAACGACATCTTGAAACAGCGGTTCGCCGGGTGCGCCGGGTTCTTTCGTCCGGTCAAGGACGGCAATCTTTTTAACCGTCTTCGGCAGAGCGGCAACAAAGCGTTTGCCGTCAAACGGACGGTACAAGTGAACGTTGACAAGTCCAATCTTTTCACCTTGCTTTTTGACGTGGTCGAGATATTCTTCAATAACGCCGGTTGATGACCCCATCGCAACGATAATGCGGTCAGCATCCGGTGCGCCGAAATAATCGAAAACGTGATATTGTCTGCCGGTCAATTTGGCGAACTTGTCCATTTCGCTCTGGACAACATCGGCAACCTTGTCATAAGTTGTGTTGCTCGCTTCACGTGCCTGAAAAAAGACATCGGGGTTCTGTGCTGTCCCGCGCAGGAGCGGATTGTCGGGAGTCAAAGCCCGCTTGCGGAAGTCGGCAATCGCTTCCATATCGAGCATCTGTTTGACAACGTCATCGGAAATCGGCTCGATACGGTTGACTTCGTGCGAGGTGCGGAAACCGTCAAAGAAGTGCAGAAACGGCACTTTCGTTTTGTATGTTGAGGCGTAGGCAACCATTGCCATATCGTGCGTTTCCTGTACGGTTCCGCCGCCGAGGAAAGCCCAGCCGGTACTTCGGCACGCCATAATGTCGCCGTGGTCGCCGAAAATGGATAGGGCGTGGGTGGCAACGGTTCGGGCTGTAACGTGAAAAACTGTTGGAGTTTGTTCACCGGCAACCTTGAACATAATGGGAATCATTAACAGGAGTCCCTGCGAGGCGGTGAAAGTGCAGGTGAGCGAACCGGCTTGGAGTGAACCGTGAACGGCCCCGGCGGCACCGGCTTCGCTTTGCATTTCGACGATTTGGGGAATGGTGCCGAATATATTCTTTTTTCCTTTGGCAGCCCAATCGTCTGCGAGTTCGCCCATCGTGGAAGACGGGGTAATGGGATAGATAGCCATCACTTCATTACACAAATGGGCGACGAGGGTGGTGGCTTCGTTCCCATCGCACATATAAAATTGACCTTCGCTCACGAGAATCTCCTCAAATTGTTGATACTGTTTTCAAGTAGGATATATGATACACGATAAAAGATGTTTTGCAAGAGTGCGGGAAAAACAAATGTTCAGAGATGCCAACATAAGTTCGCCGAGGGGCTAGCGGCGATAGCGGCTCTGAACACGACGGAATATAAACAGGCGGCGGGAACAACGCGGTTAGTACATCGTTCTGTCTGCTTTGTCGCTCCACGTTTTGAACAGGGCGGCGCAGGTTTCTTTGTCAATAACATCGGGATGCGTCAAAGGACTCTCTGCCGTACCATTGATAAGACGGTAGATAAATTCGTCATCGAAACCGCCGACAGCCGCGTCGTGCCGGTCTGCCCCAAAAGACAATTTACGGATGCCCGCCCAATGAATTGCCGACAAACACATCGGACACGGTTCACAAGTGCTGAATATCTCGCAATCGGAAAGATGAAAACGTCCGAGTTTCTTCGCTGCAATGCGGATGGCGACAATTTCAGCGTGTGCCGTCGGGTCGTTCGTGCCGAGGACCTCGTTATGGGCAACGGCGATAACTTCTCCGTTCCGAACGATGACCGCTCCGAACGGTCCGCCCTGATTGGAATTCATTCCCTCAACGGCTTTGTCGAGGGCAAGTTGCATATATTTGTTCATTGCTTTTCCAAAGTTGGTTTATTGTACCCATATGAGCCGCCGCCGCAAGACGGCAACTGTTGCATTTTCGCTATCTTACGATTGCAACTCTGAAGTTTGCCCGTTTTCGGTTTGACAAGGTTTGGGAAGCGTGGGAAAGGGAACTGCCGCCGCTTGCCAAAAGCCTTATTACAATGTACAACAAGATAAATTCCGCATCTTAACCACATTGTTTCCGGCTAATGGACATACCGCGACCTGCTAAAATATGTTCGGTTTCGCAGCGGGAACTCCTGTCCGGTGAAGAGTTTTATTCCGTTCTGACCGATGACGAAGGACTCCTCCGCCGTCAGGATATTGCCGCTGAACATTGGGCGACTCCGCCGGAACATTGTCTCGGCTGGTGGAAAACCAAAGTACCCGAAAACACCGCCAAAAAAGATAATACGCTTTCCAACGATTCACTTCTCCAACTTTTTGACGGACTATCCTTCACGAACGAAAAAAATGATGTCCGCTACGTGTTAACACTTCTACTGTTACGCCGCCGTCTGTTCCGCCTCGAACGGGAAGAAACCAGCGAAACCGGCGAAAAAATAATGTTCGTTACGCCTCTCGACGGCGGAATAGAATATCCGGTTACCGTATCTATGCCGAATCAGGAACGACTCGAAGAAATTCAACAACTTCTGGGCGAAAGGACACAAGAATGACCGTCATTCTGTCCGGGAGGCTGCCGGTATGAAAATTTCTGTTCACGCCAAAGAACGTTTGTTTGAGCGGTACGGCATCATCTTTTCACGGAAAACCGAGAAAAACTTTTGCCAACTTCTGGAAAGCGGGAAAAAAGTGTTTTCGTTACAGAACGGCAAGAAAGCGTGTTATTTTCAGGGAACGTGGCTGTTGCTGTGTTTTGAAAACGGAACAGTGAAAACATTTTATCCGCCGTCCGGTCTCACGGAACGGGAAAAGCAAATCCTGCAAACCAGCGGAGAGGACTTTCAAAGCGGCGATAACGTACCGAACATTCGTCTCCGCCCCGACAAAAGAAGGGTGCGGCATTCATCTCCGCCTTCTGCTGCCGAGTTGCCGCTCGATTTTGATAAAGCCGAGGAAATACTCGACCAACAATTACTCATCGTTAACAATCCGCTGCCGCAAGATAACTGACAAATAAATGCTTGCGGTTTGTCCCGATTCAGTGTAGAATGAGGATGCGCCCGCAGTGTTTCCCGTTTAGAACAATGAAAAAAGCATTCACCCTGGTCGAATTGTTGGTTGTCATCGCCATTATCAGCATACTGATTGCTCTGCTGCTTCCTGCCGTCCAATCCGTTCGGGAAGCCGGAAGACGGACGCAATGCCTCAATCATCAAAAACAACTCGGCATTGCGCTGCTGCATTACGAAAATTATTACAAACGTTTTCCGGGCTGGCGTGATTACGGTTATTTCGGCGGTGCTTCTGCTGACGGCGGTCCCGTCGCAGGCGGGGAAACAGGGACAGGACAGGGAAACGTCACCGGCGGTGTCCGCGGACAAATCAGTTGGTTTTTCTCCATTCTGCCGTTTTGCGAAGAAACGTCTCTTTTCGATGCTCTGAAGGAAAGCAGTAGTGTGGATACGAGTATCGTCAAAGCCGGCGAGATGCCCTCAATCGCACTGGTTCTCTGCCCAAGCAATTATAACCCTCCGGCAAGAGGCGGTACACTGAATTACGTTGTCAATGGAGGCGGGGTGGACGACTTTGCACGCGACGACCCGTGGACGACAGACTCCAACATCTATAACGGCGTGTTCCTCGACAGGGCGAGAATTGTTATGGATGAGGAAGCAGGGGAAAAGGTTTTGAGAAACCATCCCGTTGTGCAACTGGACAACATTTCACGTTTTGACGGAACAACGCACACGTTGCTGCTTTCCGAAAACATTCAGGCGGGTTTTTGGATTTCCGATGACCTGAAAGACCCGACAACGCATTTGCATTTTCGATGCAGCCGTAACGGGACATCAAGCGATGTAACAGATAAGGGAAACGGGACGTTTGACCCGCCGCCGGATAAACTTGATACCGGCGATGATATGATTGAAGGTATGGTGGCATTTTGTTTTCCCCGCTGGTACGCCGGGAATGTAACCAAAGACCCTAATCACGAGCAAGACCCCGGTAATGCCGTTTATCCTAAAGCGGGTGTTTTTGACGGAACAACGCCGGGGACGAGAGGTTTTATTTCTGTACAGGATCCGAATCAAAGAGATTTC